>NZ_JBFNFF010000017.1:0-951 GCF_040888325.1 Streptococcus jiangnanensis
TGGAATTCCACTCTCCCCTCTTGCACTCAAGTTAAACAGTTTCCAAAGCGTACTATGGTTAAGCCACAGCCTTTAACTTCAGACTTATCTAACCGCCTGCGCTCGCTTTACGCCCAATAAATCCGGACAACGCTCGGGACCTACGTATTACCGCGGCTGCTGGCACGTAGTTAGCCGTCCCTTTCTGGTAAGATACCGTCACAGTGTGAACTTTCCACTCTCACACTCGTTCTTCTCTTACAACAGAGCTTTACGATCCGAAAACCTTCTTCACTCACGCGGCGTTGCTCGGTCAGACTTCCGTCCATTGCCGAAGATTCCCTACTGCTGCCTCCCGTAGGAGTCTGGGCCGTGTCTCAGTCCCAGTGTGGCCGATCACCCTCTCAGGTCGGCTATGTATCGTCGCCTTGGTGAGCCGTTACCTCACCAACTAGCTAATACAACGCAGGTCCATCTGGTAGTGATGCAATTGCACCTTTTAAGCAAATGTCATGCAACATCTACTCTTATGCGGTATTAGCTATCGTTTCCAATAGTTATCCCCCGCTACCAGGCAGGTTACCTACGCGTTACTCACCCGTTCGCAACTCATCCAGAGAAGCAAGCTCCTCCTTCAGCGTTCTACTTGCATGTATTAGGCACGCCGCCAGCGTTCGTCCTGAGCCAGGATCAAACTCTCATTAAAAGTTTGAGTTCTCACTCATTTCTGTCACTGACAGATTTATTGTTTTTTCATTGTTCAGTACTATAACCTCAGTTATAGTGCCCTGCACATTGGTTCGTCTTGTTCAGTTTTCAAAGGTCTTTGTTACTCATTCTCTCTCAAGCGACAACTATATTAGTATATCACAGCTACCTGTCTCTGTCAACAGATTTTTTAAACTTTTTTCAAGTTTTTTTAACCGCAATACACCATAGTCCGTACGGGATTCGAACCCGTGTTACCGCCGT
>NZ_JBFNFF010000010.1:0-11737 GCF_040888325.1 Streptococcus jiangnanensis
CCCCTTCTAGATGACCGAATTCCGTCTTAAAATTAGGAGAACTGTCTGATTTTGCTTCTCACCATTTTTCTGGCTTGTTCCCTCTTTTTAGCTGTTTCTTTGGGTTCAATTACTATTGACATACAAGATACTTACCAGATTATTTTCAGCAAGCTTGGCTTTTCCCTTGGCACAGACAAACTATCGCCCTCTACAATAGCTATTGTTTGGAACATGCGTGTTCCAAGAGTGATCTTGGGAATCCTAGCTGGTGCTGGCCTTTCTGTCTGTGGCAGCGTCTTGCAATCTACTGTCAATAATCCTATCGAAGAGCCTTATATCCTAGGAATTTCAGCGGGTGCAACCTTCGGATCCACACTGAGCATTATCTTAGGACTCAAATCCATTACTGGCACAGGTGCCTTTATAGGAGCCATTCTGGCATCGGCAGTGGTCCTTTTTATCGCCTTTTCCAACTTTATCATTTCTGTCGGTGCTAATGCTGACAGCCTTATGACAATCCAGTTCTGGAAGATGTCCCAGCGGTCAAAAATCAGAAAATCATGACCATCTCCTATGATGAGTTCATGGATTATGGACCTACTGTAATCGACTCACTCGAGAAAATCAATGACTTTGTTAATAAATAAGACCTTTGTCTGGGAGGGTATCACTGTCAATATTGCCCTGCCCCAAGATTATGACGGATCACGACCTTATCCAGCAATCTTGCTAAATGATGGACAGACAAACTACCTGAGCAAGCTTTCTTCATCAGTAATCTTGATCGGACTAATATCAAACAACAGGCTGGATGATTATACACCCTGGAAAGCCAATGCTCTAAAGCCTGGCAATCCCGATTTTGGTGGTAGAGCAGATAGCTACCATCAGAAACTATTCAACGGTATATTAGCAGAAATCAGACGGCACTACCTACTGGATGATAAGAGAATTGCCTATGGTGGCTACTCTCTCGGTGGACTAGCAGCTGTTTACAGTCTCTATAGTGTCTGCGAAGTTCCCTGTGTTTTTTCTATCTGCGGTTCCTTTTGGTACCCAGGTTTTACCGACTTTTGCCGGACACAGGACTTGAAAAACAAGGACTGTCTAGTCTATTTGCAGAATGGAAAGACTGAAGGCGCGAATCACTCAAATCGACTTTCCAAAGCTCCTTTTTATGCTGTAGAAATTCATCGCTTGATTCAGAAAGAAATCCTTACCACTTGCTCCGTCTTTGATCCTTACGGTCATCATGAGGCTCTCAAAGAGCGCTATGCTGACTTTGCCGACTGGCTGGCCACACAATGGCATATCAACTAATGAAAATCCACTTTGTCAGCTGCTGTAAGTGACAAAGGGGATTTTTAGTTTATTAATGCAAGCAAAAGGCTCTCACCAGTAAAATGTAAAAGTCTTGAGTAGAAAGATTTATTCAATCTTCTCCCCAGCCTCCAACTCCAGTAGGAAGGCTTTTTTATCAAGGCCGCCGGCATAGCCAGTCAAATTTTATTTCGATTTAAATTCTACCCTACTTTCAGCAGCCATCAGTTGGTCAGAAAACGAATAGGATTCATAATTATTATCAGGGTTATCCGTCCACATTTCACATTGCTTGATAACAGTCACAATAGCGTCTTCAACACCCTCTGGTGGATATTTGTATTTCCTAAGGAGCCGTTTAACAAGCATGCGCATACGAGCACGCGCAGAATGTTTTTTCTGCCAATCAATAGTTCTGCTTTTGCGCAATGTCTCCGTTAATTCATGAGTCATTGCAACAAGCTCATCATTTTCATAAAAATCTTTGACTGCTTGTGGTTGCGTCAAAGCATCATAGAAAGCTAATTCTTCATCTGTAAGACCCAAAGAATCTCCCTCTTCGTGAGCCTTCGCCATTTCTTTGGCCATTTTCATTAATTCAGCAATAACTTCTTCATTCGAAAGCATGCCATTCAGATATGCTCTCATCGCTCGCGAAAGAATTTCAGAGAACTTTTCGGATTTGACTAAATTTGTTCTTTGATATAAGGTAATCTGCTCTTGTAATAATTTTTTTAAGAGTTCTACCGCTATGTTTTTTTCCTTCATTTTAGAGATTTCATCTAAAAATTTAGGATCAAATAACGAAAATCCTGTATCAATATCTGAGAATAAATTAATGACACCTTCACTCTTGATAGAAGCTTTTAGTAATTCATTGATACGATCATTAATATCTTTCAGAGAAAGCTTTTTACCCTCCCCAGTTATTCGTGTCAGCAATGTTCTGACTGCTTCAAAATAAGCTGCTTCAAAACGTTGCTCAGGAGTAAGCAAAGAACGACAAAGTGATAACGCTTGGCGTAAGAGTAACGATTCTTTTATGAAGAGCTCTTTCTTCTTCTCCTTGTCTACACTTGACAAGAAGTTTACCCCGCCACTAATTGTTTTAGCTCTGATTAAATCACTTGATTTAGAGAGCATGAATTCTGAATAGTCAAACCCATAAAACAAATCACGGCAGACCTCTAGTTTTTCGACAAACTTTGGTAAAGCTGTCTTAGCTATATCAGTGTCCCCAAAGTTATCTTTGTCTCGATTTGTATAATCGTTCATGGCTTGCTTTAAAGCACTTGCAATACCGATATAATCAACTACAAGTCCACCCTCTTTATTTTTGTATACACGGTTAACACGAGCGATTGCCTGCATAAGATTATGACCTTGCATTGGCTTATATACATACATAGTTGCAAGGCTAGGAACATCAAATCCAGTCAGCCACATATCAACGACGATAGCAATCTTAAATGGGCTTTCATTGTCTTTAAACCTTTTAGCCATCTCTTCTTTATGTCGCTTATTCCCTACTATATCATGCCATTCTTCCGGATCATTATTACTAGAAGTCATGACAACTCCAATTTTTTCTGTCCAATTCGGACGCTTTTCAAGTAAGGTACGATAAATTTTCATCGCAATCGGACGAGAATAAGCAACAATCATTGCTTTTCCAGTTAATTCCTGCGCACGATTTTCTTCATAATGGGTAATGATATCTTCACACAAGGCACTAATAGTTTGATCGGCCCCTAAAATACTATCAAGACGACCCAATTCCTTCTTGCTTCTATCAATCGCATGTGATTCAGCGCTTTGTGCCATCAAGTCATACTCTGTGTCAATCAAACGCAAGATACTTTCATCTAGTTTTAAATGCATGACGCGACTTTCATAATAGACAGGCCGAGTGGCGCCATCTTCAACCGCCTGTGTCATATCGTAAACGTCAATGTAATTACCAAAAACCTCTGTTGTAGACTTATCTTTAGTAGAAATAGGAGTTCCAGTAAATCCAATATAAGTCGCATTAGGCAAGCTATCTCTAATCAGTCTGGCTGCTCCGACGACTAGTTTCGCTTCGCTTTCTCCATCTTTTCCTTTGGTAATTTTAATCTTTTCTTCAAGTCCATACTGACCACGATGAGCCTCATCTGCCATGACAACAATGTTTCTTCTATCAGAAAGCGCCTCTTCTGACTCTGAAAACTTCTGCATAGTTGTAAATATAATGCCATTGGCTTGGCGACCAGTCAATAGTTCTTTCAGATGCAAACGGCTCTCTGCCCGAATCGGTGTCTGTCTCAGAAAATCTTGGCATTTGGAAAACTGTCCATATAACTGTTCGTCTAAATCATTTCGATCAGTCAAAACGACAATAGTTGGCGAGTCTAAAACTTTCTGCAGCAGATGAGCATAGAAAACCATGGATAGAGATTTCCCACTCCCTTGCGTATGCCAGAAAACACCTCCCCGTCCATCGCTTTTAGTTGCATTCAAAGTAGATACTGCAGCCTTATTCACTGCAAAATACTGATGATAAGCCGCTAAAATCTTAGCATCCTCAGAAAAGCAGATAAAATTCCTTAAAATATCCAAAAATCTAGTCTTATCAAAAATACCTTCAATGAACGTGGTAAAATTAGCATACTGAGTATCTTCAAAACTACCATCAGTGGTCTTCCACTCCATAAAGCGGTCTTCACCAGCAGTAATTGTCCCCGCCTTTGAAGTGGCTAGATCCGTCATTACGCAAAAAGCATTATAGTTAAATAAATTTGGAATTTCTTTCTGATATGTTTTAAGCTGACGGTAAGCATCAGAAGCATCTGTTTCTTGGCGAGAAGGACTTTTCAACTCAAAAACAACTACTGGCAAACCATTCAAAAACACTATAATATCAGGACGTTTATTACTCTTCTCTACAATTGTCCATTGATTAATTACAGTAAAAGAATTATTATTTACATTATCGAAATCAACTAAATAAACGAGATTAGATTGTTTTCTTCCTTGATGAAAATAGGAAACTTCTATACCGTTTTGAAGATAATTTGTAAAAATCTTATTTTTTTGAAGCAAGGAACCTGTTTCAAAACGCTGTAACTTTTCAATTGCCTCTTGAATTGCAACAGTCGGTAGCTTAGCATTGATCCTTTCTAAAGCAGAATAAAGCTCTTCCAAATATAAAGGTGTTCTATAATCACGCTCTACATCTGGACCATAAACATATGAATAGCCCAAACTATCACGAAAAAGTTCAATGACCGCGTGTTCGTAGTTGTCCTCAGTGAATCCCATAAATTAAACTCCATTCTATAAATAGTATACTAAACTTACACTATTCATCAAATAATACAAACTTTTTTGAAAAATATATTTTCCCTAGGGAATCAATAGCATAGCCATAAGCTTTTTTTCCACTTAAATGCTTATTAATAAACTGTTGTCTCAAGTTTTCTTGAATACATCCAAAATCAGCAAACTCACCAGTTTTTAAATAACTAGGCAGCGTATTATTAAAAACCCCCATGTTTGTTATAAAGGCAAATCTCTTTTTTGCATATCTTGAATGAGTAACTCCGATCTGAGTAATGATTACTTCCTGTCTCCCAACATTAGTAATCGTTACATTAGTATAAATTTTTTTATCCAAAGAACCTACTGGAATGATTACTTGTGTACTTACCCGTATTTTATTTATCGAATCTTTACGAGAAAGATACAATGAAACAACAACTGCACCAATCGTACCAATTGCTGAAAGTGCTTCCCAAATATTTCCTAAATCAATTATAACTTTCAATTTTATACTACCTTTTTCATTTTGTACGCTAAATCATCATTTAGAGCAGATGGCCTTATCTATTTTTAAAGAAGAGTTTAGTAAAAAAGAAGTCACCAACAAATTAGGAGATTTCTTCCCTGTTATTACCGGCAAAAAAGATGCAAATATTGCAAAAGGAGGAGAATATCCGTTTTTTAGTTGTTCTCAAAACATTTCTTATACGGACAATTATTCATTTGATGCTAGAGCAATTTTATTGGCAGGTAATGGAGACTTTAATGTTAAAATATTTAATGGAAAATTTGAAGCTTACCAAAGAACTTATGTTCTAATCCCTAATAATGATGAACACTTTGGCTATCTGTATTATGCAATTAAATATTTTTTAAACGATATTACTTCTGGACATAGAGGTTCTGTCATAAAATTTATAACAAAAGGTCAGATAGAACATTTTGATATTTTTATGACAAGTAATAAAGAAAAATTATTTTTATTCAACTCCTTTATTGAGAATATAGCCAACAACAATAAAGAAATTGATAAACTAACTAATATTAGGGACACTCTCCTCCCAAAACTTCTGTCTGGCGAAATTTCTATTGATCAAGCCAGTAAATGATGATTTATCTTTTTATTATTCTCAATTTTATCATCTAGCACCTTAAGAATTTTACCAATTCTAATTTGTTCTTTTAACGGAGGACATAGAATTTCGTGATTTTTGAGAACATCTAGCTGAACTCTTTGTCTGCCTGAAGTTCCTACCATTGATTTAATAGCAACTTCTCTGATATTTGGAGCAATCATTAAATAATAAACGAAATTTTCATCACTAATATTTTCTTTGGCTCTTACAACAATAAACTCAGTAGACCCAAACCCTACTTCATCTTTGTCTAATAAATTTACCTTAGACGTTTTTCCATTTTCAAGACTTGGAGTAATACGTGCCATTAAAGTATCCCCATTTCTGAATTTGGTACCACCTCTAAATTCAAAATACTCAAACTCGGGAATATCGCGCGTAAAAGGTTCTAATTTTTCCATCGCTATTTTTTTAGCAATAGCTCCCTTTGACAAAGTTTCTCGGGGATTAAATTCTATAATATCTGAAAGTTTCACTTTCTTCCAATTATTCAATTTCTACTTCTCCTCAACCTATATATTTCCTATGCGAATTTTTTACATTCGCTTGATTGACCATGGCATAGTGCATGGTGGTATCTATCTTGACATGGCCAAGTAAGTGCTGGACTTGTTCGATGGGCATGCCCTTGTCTATGGCGCGTGTCGCCAATGTCCGTCTGAATTTATGCGGATGGACTTTATTTAAATCTGCTTTTACACCGAGTTGTCTCAATCTTGTTTCTACCCCTCCGATTAGCAATCTATCATGTGGAGATGACAAGGAAACGAACAAAGCTGGATTATCATCCTGACGACTGTCCAAGTAGTTTATCAAGTGAATCTTTGTTCTAGCGTCGAAGTAGACGATTCGCTCACTATTCCCTTTACCAAAGACAATACATTCTCTTTCATAAAAATTAATATCCTCTCTATTCAATCTCACTAGTTCACCTACCCGCATTCCAGTTGAAGCCAATAAATCAATCATGGCCAAATCACGAATTTCATGACAGGTATCTCTCAGCAGTTCTAATCCTTCATCAGAAAAAGTTTCTTTAATCGTTTTATCCGTCTTTATCTTACGAATCCGGCGCACAGGGCTTTTGAGAATGAAATCCTCATCTTCAAGCCAACTAAAAAAACTACTAAAAATCCGACGCATATTATCAATAGTTACTTTGCTAGATTTTCGTTCTCGTTGATAATGTGCAAGATAAGTCCGTAAGTCACTAGTCGCTATATCTCTTACAATCAAATTAAGACTGGTAAACATATTCTCAATGACCATTCTATAATATTTTAAAGACTTTTCACTACAACCTTCAATCCGCTTTGCAGAAATAAATAACTCAAGCAATTTCTCATTACTCTTCTGCTTATTTACTGTTTTTATTTCTGCAATTTCTACATTGATAAAAGCCGCCATTAGTACCTTTTGCAGATTTTCTAATTGTTGAGTACTTAAATGATTGGCCATATCTGTTGTAATTTGTGTGATTAATTTATCTTTCATAAGCTACCTACCTTTCGTTTTTATTATACTCTATGGATAGCTTAAAACGATAAATCATCATTTACTGGCTTGATTGACAGAGAGTTCACCAGATAAAAGTTTGGGTAGGAGAGTATCTCTTAGTTTAGATAACCTTTGAATTTCTGAAAGGTTGAAACAAAATAACTCATAAAGAGGAGAGAGTACTTTGTCTAACTCAATTAAATCTTTAAATGTTACATTCAAGTCATAACTATTCACTGAAAATGGACTCAAGTTTGCTTGTGCAGAACCGCTAGAAAGTTTGATTAAGTCTGTAATTATATTTTGCTGTTGCAAAATAGACCAAAGGACTGCATAAGAAAGTTCTGTTTTAGCATAAAATAAACCAACACGCTGATTTACATATCCCTTAAAATTTTTTGGAATAACGCCGATTTTTCCAGTAGTCGCCCCCGTTAGAGCCATTACAATTTCTTTTCCAAACACCTCAAAGTTTGAAGCCTTTGATAATTGAGACTTATTTTTTACATAATTTAGATTAGTAATATCAACAGTTATCCCATCTATATCTTTTATTTTGATTACTGGTTTACCTTCGTCAACCCAGTCTTTACTCTTAAACGCATAGCCTGATTTTAATTCAAATATATCTCCTAATTTAATAGAATTACTTGAATAGAAAATCTTCAAATAATTCTTACTAATAGCCGCTAAATGATGATTTATCTTTTTATTATTCTCAATCTTTTCATCAAGTGAAAAGAATAGTCTGGAAATATCTTGTTGTAATTTTCTTGATTCAGGAAATTGTATAATAATATCATTCAATAATCGTTGTCGATTTAACTCAGTCTGCCCAGTTGATCCTTCTTGTAATCCTTCAATTTTTACTTGTTGTGCTTTAAGAGCATAACCTAAATACAAAGGATCTATTTTCTCTTCATCTGGTCTAACAATTATCATATGTCCATCTACAGTAGTCAATTCAGGTACTTTTACTAATTGAGCAACTCGTCCTGCTGTTCCAACGCCTGTAGAATTTATCAAAATATCATAATCTATTAGTATCTTATTTGTAGGTACTTTTTTCTTCAATAAATCATTTAACCGTGACAAAGAGTAATCAATTTGAAAATTTCTATTCGTCCTTTGATTAAGTACAACGATAGTATTATCGGATTTAGTCTCAATATATTTTGGTGGAATACCTTTTGAAACAAAGCTAACAAGTTCACCTAAATTTACCTCCTTATATTTCAAACCCAATCTCCCCCAATCTTTCTCGAATCTCATCTTCTAATTTATGGGATTTAATAAAAAGTTCTGATAGTTCTGTCGTCAGTCGGTCCATCTTCTCTTCAAATGGTTCTCCGTCATCTTCTTTTTCCTCAATACCTACATAACGCCCTGGCGTAAGAATAAAATCTTGCTTTGCAATTTCTGCTGTTTCAACAGACGCACAAAAACCTTTAACATCTTCAAGGTTTCCATTTTGAAAGGCTTCAAAGGTATCTGCCAACTTCTTAATGTCTTCGTCGATAAAGTCGCGATGCTTACGGTCAATCATTTCTCCCATATTTCGAGCATCGATAAACAGCGTCTTTCCTTTTTGTTTTTTATTTTTACTGATAAACCAGAGACAGGCTGGAATAGTTACACTGTAAAAGAGATTAGCTGGAAGAGCTATAATTCCCTCAATTAAGTCATCTTCGATAATTTTTTTACGAATGTCCCCTTCACCGCTCTGAGTCGATGAGAGTGAGCCGTTTGCCAGAACCAAGCCAACCTTGCCATTACTAGGATCCATGTGATGAATCATGTGCTGAATCCAAGCATAGTTTGCATTGCTATTAGGTGGCGTTCCGTATTTCCAGCGAATATCATCTTGCAGTTTATCTGCTCCCCAGTTGGAAATATTAAAAGGGGGATTAGCCATGATATAGTTAGCTTTTAGTGTCGGATGTAAATCATTGAAAAAGCTGTTCGCTTGGTGCTCACCAAAATCCGCATCAATACCTCGGATAACCATGTTCATCTTGGCCATCTTCCAAGTATCTGCATTAGATTCTTGACCAAAAACAGATAAATTATTAATATTCCCACTATGATTCTCTATAAACTTAGCTGACTGAACAAACATACCACCTGAGCCACAAGCAGGATCATAAACACGGCCTCTATAAGGCTTTAATATTTCTACAATCGTTTTTACGATACTGGTCGGAGTATAAAATTCACCGCCTCGTTTTCCTTCATATGCCGCAAACTGTTCAATACAATATTCATAAGCACGCCCAAGTAAATCTTTTTCATTCTCACCTTCATACATTTGAATATTAGTAAAAATATCTACAACTTCCCCTAAAACTCGCTTATCTAAGTCTGGACTTGCATAGATTTGAGGAAGGACATTCTCTAGACTAGGATTATCCTTTTCAATTTCACGCATAGCTGAATCCAAGACTGTGCCAATTTCCGAAGAATGGGCATGACTCGCAATAAATTGCCATCTAGCTATTTCAGGGACGAAGAAAATATTCTCCTCTGAATATGCATCAGGATCATTCTCAAATCCGTCACCCTCTGCAAGTAATTGTTGGTATTTTTCTTCAAAAGCATCTGATACATATTTTAAAAAGATGAGACCGACAATAACTTTTCTGTACTCTGACGCTGAAATGTGCCCCCGAAGTGAATCTGCAGCATCCCATAGTTCCTTTTCAAATCCAATATTTGCGTTTGATTTTTTCGCCATTTTATACTCTTTTCCTATTTTAATCACATCCATTTTACCATATTTAAAGTAAGTTAAAAAGCACCGAACGATGCTTTTTTAGCTTATCAATAGTTTAAAACAGTCATTCTCTTGTTTTCTCCCCTGCCTCTAGTTTCAACAAGAAGGATTTTTTATCAAGGCCGCCGGCATAACCGGTCAATTTGCCGTCGCTTCCGACAATCCGGTGGCAGGGAATCAGAAGGGAAATGGGATTATGACCGATGGCGCTACCAACTGCTCTAGCAGAGCCAATTTTTCCATACTCAGCCTGCAACTCCCGCAAAATATCTGAATAGGTAGCCGTTTGCCCATAGGGAATCTTCTGCAGCACTGTCAGAACCTTGCTTCTAAACTCAGTCACTTGAGGTGCCAATAGAATTTCATCTGTCGCGGGATTTTCTCCCTTGAAATAAGCATCCAGCCAAGCAGAGACGCGTCGGCTGACTTCTGTCTCTTCCTGTTGCGCTTGCTCCAAATCGTAGCCTGCCCCAAAATATTTCTGTTCCTCAAGCCAAAGTCCCAGCAAGGCATTTCCGTCTGTCAAGATGAGAATACGGCCGATTGGGGATTTGTAATAAGTTTTGTACATTTCTTCTCCTTTTCGATGAAAATCAACTAATAAAGTAAACGCCAAATATAAAAAACTGCATATGAACACCATGTGCCCCACTCTTTTTTTAACTTTAATAGCAATTCCTTAGACGGTTTCTCATCTAGACCAAGTATATAAGATATGCCATTCTGCAATCCAATGTCAGCCATCGGAAAAGCCGATTGTATACGAAAACATCGCATCATCACATAATGAGCCGTCCACGGACCGACACCGTAAAGTTTAAGCAACTCTTTTTCAATTTGCTCAGCTGTATCTAACTTTTGATAATAACTTCTTGAAATGGTCCCCTGATACAAGAGCATTGATATTGTTTGTAAATATTCTGCTTTTTTACGAGTCATTTGCAACTCCAATAACTCCTCAGCCACACTATTTGCAACCATCTCAGGCTTTGGATAAAGCCAGTAAGTTTCATGGTTATAGTGAAAAGCTTCGCCATATTTCTTGACAAAACGTTCTTTTAGGGTATAAGCATAAGCAAGATTTACCTGCTGTCCTAAAATTCCCCAAGTAATAGCCTCATAAAAATCTGGGACACCAATCAAACGAAGTCCGTAAAACTTCTGAACCAAAGGAGATAAAATATTATCTTCTTGTGCAAACTGATAAAAGTCATCTAACAACTGATCTAAATCCAACCAATCTCTGACAAAATTGCTAATAACTTTTCTAGCCTCAGCAGAAAAAATAGGCTGATTTTCCGCCTGGATACATATCTCTTGAACTTGCTCATTGTAAAAAATCGTACAAAGATAAAATTCATTTTCGACTTTAAACAAGCGCTTAATTCTGTCATTTGCAACTTGGTACATCACTTCCTTTTCCTCTCTTGATAAGTAGGAAATAATTTGTACCCAGTCAAAGATAGATGACGTTTCTAAATAGATTATATTTTTAGCTAACATATCTACACCTTTCTTTTAATTATTATACCATCATTTTGGAAGCGGAAATATAACAATCTGGCTTTCTCATCAGAAAAACAAAATCCCCGTATCTTTAACAGATGGGGGATGATCTCGTATTTAACTAGGTGACTTGGAGCTTTGCCACAATCCCATCTGGGTCTGTGACTTCTAGCTCTTGGGAGCTAATCCTAAATTGTCAAATTAAGCTAGACTTTTCAAGTAA
>NZ_JBFNFF010000011.1:0-3030 GCF_040888325.1 Streptococcus jiangnanensis
ACGACGATATGCCTTGGGTAGCTGTAAGTAAGCGATGATCCAGGGATTTCCGAATGGGGGAACCCAACAGGTACTACCTGTTACCCGCATCTGTTAAGGATGTGAGGAGGAAGACGCAGTGAACTGAAACATCTAAGTAGCTGCAGGAAGAGAAAGCAAAAGCGATTGCCTTAGTAGCGGCGAGCGAAACGGCAGGAGGGCAAACCGAAGAGTTTACTCTTCGGGGTTGTAGGACTGCAATGTGGACTCAAAGATTATAGAAGAATGATTTGGGAAGATCAGCCAAAGAGAGTAATAGCCTCGTATTTAAAATAGTCTTTGTACCTAGCAGTATCCTGAGTACGGCGGGACACGTGAAATCCCGTCGGAATCTGGGAGGACCATCTCCCAACCCTAAATACTCCCTAGTGACCGATAGTGAACCAGTACCGTGAGGGAAAGGTGAAAAGCACCCCGGGAGGGGAGTGAAATAGAACCTGAAACCGTGTGCCTACAACAAGTTCGAGCCCGTTAATGGGTGAGAGCGTGCCTTTTGTAGAATGAACCGGCGAGTTACGATATGATGCGAGGTTAAGTTGAAGAGACGGAGCCGCAGGGAAACCGAGTCTGAATAGGGCGCTTTAGTATCATGTCGTAGACCCGAAACCATGTGACCTACCCATGAGCAGGTTGAAGGTGCGGTAAGACGCACTGGAGGACCGAACCAGGGCACGTTGAAAAGTGCTTGGATGACTTGTGGGTAGCGGAGAAATTCCAAACGAACTTGGAGATAGCTGGTTCTCTCCGAAATAGCTTTAGGGCTAGCGTCGACATAAAGATTCTTGGAGGTAGAGCACTGTTTGGGTGAGGGGTCCATCCCGGATTACCAATCTCAGATAAACTCCGAATGCCAATGAATTATGGTCGGCAGTCAGACTGCGAGTGCTAAGATCCGTAGTCGAAAGGGAAACAGCCCAGACCACCAGCTAAGGTCCCAAAATAATTGTTAAGTGGAAAAGGATGTGGGGTTGCACAGACAACTAGGATGTTAGCTTAGAAGCAGCTATTCATTCAAAGAGTGCGTAATAGCTCACTAGTCGAGTGACCCTGCGCCGAAAATGTACCGGGGCTAAAACAATTTACCGAAGCTGTGGATACCTTTATAGGTATGGTAGGAGAGCGTTCTATGTGTGAAGAAGGTATACCGTGAGGAGTGCTGGAACGCATAGAAGTGAGAATGCCGGTATGAGTAGCGAAAGACAGGTGAGAATCCTGTCCACCGTAAGACTAAGGTTTCCAGGGGAAGGCTCGTCCGCCCTGGGTTAGTCGGGACCTAAGGAGAGACCGAAAGGTGTATCCGATGGACAACAGGTTGATATTCCTGTACTAGAGTATGTAGTGATGGAGGGACGCAGTAGGCTAACTAAAGCAGACGAATGGAAGTGTCTGTCTAAGCAGTGAGGTGTGATATGAGTCAAATGCTTATATCTATAACATTGAGCTGTGATGGGGAGCGAAGTTTAGTAGCGAAGTTAGTGACGTCACACTGCCAAGAAAAGCTTCTAGCGTTTAAACATACTCTACCCGTACCGCAAACCGACACAGGTAGTCGAGGCGAGTAGCCTCAGGTGAGCGAGAGAACTCTCGTTAAGGAACTCGGCAAAATGACCCCGTAACTTCGGGAGAAGGGGTGCTGACTTTAGGTCAGCCGCAGTGAATAGGCCCAAGCAACTGTTTATCAAAAACACAGCTCTCTGCTAAATCGTAAGATGATGTATAGGGGGTGACGCCTGCCCGGTGCTGGAAGGTTAAGAGGAGTGCTTAGCGTAAGCGAAGGTATGAATTGAAGCCCCAGTAAACGGCGGCCGTAACTATAACGGTCCTAAGGTAGCGAAATTCCTTGTCGGGTAAGTTCCGACCCGCACGAAAGGCGTAATGATTTGGGCACTGTCTCAACGAGAGACTCGGTGAAATTTTAGTACCTGTGAAGATGCAGGTTACCCGCGACAGGACGGAAAGACCCCATGGAGCTTTACTGCAGTTTGATATTGAGTGTCTGTACCACATGTACAGGATAGGTAGGAGTCTATGAGATCGGGACGCCAGTTTCGAAGGAGACGTTGTTGGGATACTACCCTTGTGTTATGGCCACTCTAACCCGGATAGGTTATCCCTATCGGAGACAGTGTCTGACGGGCAGTTTGACTGGGGCGGTCGCCTCCTAAAAGGTAACGGAGGCGCCCAAAGGTTCCCTCAGAATGGTTGGAAATCATTCGCAGAGTGTAAAGGTATAAGGGAGCTTGACTGCGAGAGCTACAACTCGAGCAGGGACGAAAGTCGGGCTTAGTGATCCGGTGGTTCCGTATGGAAGGGCCATCGCTCAACGGATAAAAGCTACCCTGGGGATAACAGGCTTATCTCCCCCAAGAGTTCACATCGACGGGGAGGTTTGGCACCTCGATGTCGGCTCGTCGCATCCTGGGGCTGTAGTCGGTCCCAAGGGTTGGGCTGTTCGCCCATTAAAGCGGCACGCGAGCTGGGTTCAGAACGTCGTGAGACAGTTCGGTCCCTATCCGTCGCGGGCGTAGGAAATTTGAGAGGATCTGCTCCTAGTACGAGAGGACCAGAGTGGACTTACCGCTGGTGTACCAGTTGTCTTGCCAAAGGCATCGCTGGGTAGCTATGTAGGGAAGGGATAAACGCTGAAAGCATCTAAGTGTGAAACCCACCTCAAGATGAGATTTCCCATGATTTTATATCAGTAAGAGCCCTGAGAGATGATCAGGTAGATAGGTTAGAAGTGGAAGTGTGGCGACACATGTAGCGGACTAATACTAATAGCTCGAGGACTTATCCAAAGTAACTGAGAATACGAAGTGTGAGGTTTTCTTGGTATTTGATAGATATTCAATTTTGAGTAGGTATTACTCAGAGTTAAGTGACGATAGCCTAGGAGATACACCTGTACCCATGCCGAACACAGCAGTTAAGCCCTAGAACGCCGGAAGTAGTTGGGGGTTGCCCCCTGTGAGATATGGAAGTCGCTTAGCT
>NZ_JBFNFF010000012.1:0-1218 GCF_040888325.1 Streptococcus jiangnanensis
AAGCACCTGACAAGTCTGAGTTCTTCTATCGCCACCGTACAGAGGACGGCTGGGAAAAAGAAATTTTCTAGTTGTATGATTACTGGAACGGTGTTAACCTTTAATGATTGGTACTTAAATATAGGATAAGTATGTCGGTGTATGTCAACTGAATACTTCAAAATTTCCTATTCTTCTTTTCTATCTTTATCTTTAACAATCTCCACCTTCAATTTTGAAATCGGAGATGTTTTATTTTATGGTATAATCTTAAGATATGAAAGGAAGTAAAAGAAAATGGCTGATAAGGTAATTGAACAATATGCAAAACAAGATAATCTTGACATTAGAGTAAAACTACACAAGAAATATTCAAAAAATAAATTAGGGTTTAACAATTGGATATTTTCCAACTACCAAATCACTGATGAGGTAAAGGTCCTAGAATTAGGGTGTGGAACAGGAGAACTATGGAAAAGTAATAGTGATTCTATTGATAGAATGAAGCAGTTGGTTGTTACAGATTTTTCTAAAGATATGGTGAAAACAACGAAGTCAGTGATTGGAAATAGAGACAATGTCAACTATGAAATAATGGATATTCAAAAGATTTCTTTTGAGAATGAAACGTTTGATATTGTTATTGCTAATATGCTTCTACATCATGTAAATGATATTCCTAAAGCTCTCTCCGAGGTGAATAGAATCTTAAAAACAGGAGGCATTTTTTACTGTGCCACATTTGGTGAAAATGGAGTTGTAGATTATTTAGCAAGTTTATTTAAAGATGAGATCAATCAAGATTTGGAAAATAAAACATTTACTTTACAAAATGGCAAAAGCCAACTGAGTATGTATTTTGACTCTGTCGAAACATTACTCTATGATGATGAGTTACAGGTAACTAGTATAGATGACCTAGTTAAATACATTCAATCCTTTAAAGGAATTTCAGAAATAGGTTCGCTAGAAGAAAATGTCATTCGTAAAAGATTAGAAATGCATTTTCATAAGGGTATGTTAATCATTCCTAAAGAATATGGTATGTTTATTGCTCGAAAAGAAAATTAAGGGAACGATATTGTAAAAAATTTGGAGAAAATTTTCAATGTAAAATGAAACGGATAGTGTTTAGAGCATGTTACAGCTAATTCTCCATATATAAACCTCAAATTTTTAGATTTGAAGAAGTATCTTGGGTACAAAAAGACCAGATTCCAAACTTGGATCTGGCCTATG
>NZ_JBFNFF010000014.1:0-1136 GCF_040888325.1 Streptococcus jiangnanensis
ACGTTCTGACATCAGTTTTCTCCTTCTAAATATTTCTTCGCTTCCTGTACATAGAAAAGCTCTGGATTTTCATGGGGGATGCTTTCAAACAAACTACGAGCACGAGCTTCATCTCCTTTTAATTGGGCATTGAGAGCTCCGTAATAAGAGAACATGATTCGGGCTAGCTTATTTTCAGGTTCTGTGGTATCGAAGTAGTCGTTCACTTCTTTATTGAACACAATATCTTTTATGGCTTGGGCTTGANGGCTAGCTTATTTTCAGGTTCTGTGGTATCGAAGTAGTCGTTCACTTCTTTATTGAACACAATATCTTTTATGGCTTGGGCTTGAGCAACGAGTTTAGCCTTCCCATCTTTCGAATCTGGCGCCTTGGACAATTGTTCCTCAAAGAAAGCGATAGCTGGTTCATCTTGAAGATGAATGGAAACCAACAATTGACCATAAGTTAATCTTAGGAATATGTCTGTACTAAATCTCTTCCAAACTTTTTTTAAATTAATTTTTTCAAAATTTTCTTTCGCAGCTTGAAAATCTCCTTTCAAATAAGTCACTTGTCCCTTAACAAAATGGAAATTTTCTTGGTACGTTGCTCTATAGGGCTTAATAGATTTTTCAGCTTCAACCTTAAACATAGCTTCATATACCTCTAAATCTATAGAATCGTGTAACATTAAATAGATTACCTTATTGGATACAACTCGTAGATATAAAACAAGAATAAGGAATCCCAACATCATTGATATAAATATTAACGACCATAATTTTTCATTACCTTTAGATTCTAGAATCACTGCCAGCACTCCCAAAGATATTCCTAAGACTGAACTAAGCTGACTAATAGTCTCTATTTTAAGTAAGATATCCTCCGTCGCTGAACTGACTATCCTTTTTACTAGTTTCATATATTACTCCCCTTTATTATTAAAAATAGATATTCCAATAAGGATGCTAGTTAACCCTCCTAGTAATTTTAGAGTTCCAAAAGCACCTAACGCAGTTCCAATAACAGGGGCAGCAACCACTCCAAAAACTACAGCTGCTACAGAAAATACAGCTGCGACCGGATGCTCTGCGACATAGTCAAATGTCCTTTGGAGATGATCCACCGTTCTCACCCCTGTTTCAGTGGTTGTT
>NZ_JBFNFF010000015.1:0-1095 GCF_040888325.1 Streptococcus jiangnanensis
AACTGTATCAGGTTCAATGGGTATCATCTCAGCCTAAAGCACCCCAAATGTCTTTATTATTTTATTACTGGACCAGTATAACAGAAATTGAAAGCCCTAGCAAGATATTTGACCGGAAAATATATTTATATAGTTTGTTTGTTCATTCTTTTAATCTACATAAAAGTATTGAATCTGTCCTATAATTCATAACCGATATCAAAAAAGGCTAATTCTAAAGCAACTGCTTGATTCCAGCGTTCCTGAAGTTCTGTCAAATCTTCTCGATTTTTCCCGACACGATTGAGTTCGTCAACCAGAAATTGAACCCACTCTGCAAAGAAAGGACCTCTGTGGAGATTGATCCATTCCAAATGAATATAGGCTTCAGGTAGAGCCAAATCTTTAGAACCCCAGTCTAAATAGAGACCTTCTGCAATGACCAGCATGACCAAAAGATGAGCATAGTCTGATGAAGACACAGCAGAATACATTAGATCCTGAAACGCTTTTGTTACAGGGTGCAAGTTCACTTCTAGATAGTCATGCTCTGCTACATTTAACTCTTTGAAAGCCTTTTGGAAATAACCATCTTCATCTGCTTCAAGAAAGCCTAATTGCTTGGCAAAACGAAGTTTGGATTCAAGCTGGTCTGCGTGAGCTACACAGGCACCCAGCATTGATAAGAAGGCATCAAAGAAATGATAATCTTGAATCAGGTAGTCTTTTAAGACCTTATTCTCAATTGTCCCCGCAAAAAGTTCCTTAACAAAACGATGATTGATTGCAGCCTGCCAATCCTTCTGACTGCTTTTTAATAATTCTCCAACAGTCAAACCTGGCTGAAATGCATAGTCTTGTGTTTCCATATTTATTTTTCCTTTCTTTACTCCTTAGTAATCAATAAAATATCAAGAGATACCAAGCAAAATCGTAATTCCACTTGATACTTTTAAAGAACATCGAGGGCATTTGCAGAGAGCTACCTAAACAAGCCTATCCAGTTTGTATAAACAAAAAAAACTCCAATTACAAACGAGAATTAGAGTTTACCTTACAAGATTAGACAGTTCTTTTCAACATACGAAAAAAACCTTTTCACATTTCCCTTCGCCA
>NZ_JBFNFF010000016.1:0-1060 GCF_040888325.1 Streptococcus jiangnanensis
ACGTTCTGACATCAGTTTTCTCCTTCTAAATATTTCTGCGCTTCCTGAACATAAAAGAGTTCTGGATTTTCATGAGCTATGCTTTCAAACAAATTACGAGTACGAGCTTCGTCTCCTTTTAATTGGGCCTTGAGATCTCCGTAATAAGAGAACATGATTCGAGCTAACTTATTTTCTGGTTCCGCAGTGTCGAAATAGTCGTTTGATATTTTATTTAAAACAAGATTCTCTATAGCTTGTATTATGTTTATTGCATTCGTCTGCCTAGTAACCTGAGAATTTGTTCGAACTTTTAATGTAGCTAACATATCGATTTGGTTCGAAATTTCTTCTGTTTTATCAGCATGGATTAGAGAAAGAATCTTAAAGTAAGCTGTGGACAATTGGATCTCAAATTTCTTATTAAAATTTTTATCCTCAAAATTTATTCGTTCCAAATTATCAAGTGTTTCTTCAAACTTTCCTTGGTAGTATGACGCTTGGGCAATAGCTAGTAAACAATTTGCATTATTAAACAGTTGTTGAGACTTGACTGAGTGTTCAGCCACATAACGATAATAACTTATGTGCTTGTCGAAATTAATATCCGTCAAAAGGATATTATCTACAGCTAATTTAACTAGTTTATTGTTTAATGAAAGGAGTGTCTCAAACCCAAAACATACTACCGTATAAGTAATGAATTTCATAAAATTCATTTCCCCACCTTTAAATAATTCAACAACCATCCCTATAAATGCTAGACAAACTATAGGAAATAAGCAAATGTATACTATTTTTGTCAAATTATATAATTTTGGAATTTCAAATCCAGATATTTTCAACGAATAGTTATTTAATATTTCTTTCATCATTATCCTCCATTGTAGAACTTAAATATAAGAGGGCGCTCGCTATTACTGGAGCCGCTATCGAGACTCCAAATCCAAATGTAGATGCACTAAGTGTAACACCATAAATTATAGCACCAATAACAAAAACTGTAGCAACTACTACTTTCCCCGCTTTTAATATCTGTTCTCCATGATCCACCGTTCTCACCCCTGTTTCAGTGGTTGTT
>NZ_JBFNFF010000018.1:0-932 GCF_040888325.1 Streptococcus jiangnanensis
ATCCAGACCTGACAATAGCTTACTCTGCAATTGGAGGTATGGTGGGCATCAGCAATCCTTCTTCCGCAGATATCAAAAGCCATAAGGAAGAAGCCCTGCAATCTCTTCGTACAACTGAAAGTCGGATGGAATCATTTAATAGTGAACTGTTGGGGAGCGGCGTGACCACTACCCTATCCACAATCGCAAGTGGTTTGAGTCGGTCTCGCAAAGCTGTTGCTATGACAGACCCTTATCACAATGTGGAAGCCCTTGCAATTTTTAAGGACACGAAGTTACGGGATCAACAGATTGAGAATTCTAAAGCTCTGCATGAGGAGCTAATCCGTTATATTCGACATTATAATCCAGAAACAACCTTTGACTTGAGCCAGATGAGTGAGCAGGAACTACAGACCTTGGGTCGTACGATCTCTCTTGCCTCCCATGGGAATGGCGGTAAGAAACCTCAGGAGCTGATTGATTTCTTGAAAGGGAATGAAGTTACGTTTGAGAAGGAGATCACAGTATATGACGATGGTCAGCACTATCTCAAGAGTAAAATCCAGATAAAAGGTCACTTCAAAGGGGAAAGTGCCATCACTTTTAACACTAAATATAAAGATGGTAAGTTAAGTCAAGAAGGAGAGTATAGCGTAGGGGGACTGAGTACAGATTTCCTAGATGAAAAGCCCAATTATAAGACGAAGATAGGGCTAAAGGACTATTCTATAACGGGTGAGTTCAGTCTAGCAGACAAGATTAGTTCAAGCTACGGGAGACTCGCCCCCAACCTTTCCATTGGCTTTGGCTATAAGAATCGCTCTCTTGAGGTTGGTACCAAGTCAGAGAATGGCTATCGTGTTTCCTATGTAAAAGAACATAACCAGGTCAAACAAGACTACGCAACAGTTAAAACAACCACTGAAACAGGGGTGAGAACGGTGGATCAT
>NZ_JBFNFF010000019.1:0-747 GCF_040888325.1 Streptococcus jiangnanensis
ATCGGGAAGACAGGATTCGAACCTGCGACACCTTGGTCCCAAACCAAGTACTCTACCAAGCTGAGCTACTTCCCGCGCTAAATAAAAAAATGCACCCTAGAGGAGTCGAACCTCTAACCGCCTGATTCGTAGTCAGGTACTCTATCCAGTTGAGCTAAGGGTGCTCATCATTATATGCCGAGGACCGGAATCGAACCGGTACGATCGTTACCAATCGCAGGATTTTAAGTCCTGTGCGTCTGCCAGTTCCGCCACCCCGGCCTCTCTAAGCGAACGACGGGATTCGAACCCGCGACCCCCACCTTGGCAAGGTGGTGTTCTACCACTGAACTACGTTCGCATCGACCTCTTATTCTATATAAAAAAATGCCGGCTACATGACTTGAACACGCGACCCTCTGATTACAAATCAGATGCTCTACCAACTGAGCTAAGCCGGCTGATTTCTATTATGCGGGTTAAGGGACTTGAACCCCCACGCCGTTAAGCGCCAGATCCTAAATCTGGTGCGTCTGCCAATTCCGCCAAACCCGCAAATATGACCCGTACTGGGCTCGAACCAGTGACCCATTGATTAAAAGTCAATTGCTCTACCAACTGAGCTAACGAGTCTAAAATAACTTCCGTTATCTTAAACGGTCCCGACGGGAATCGAACCCGCGATCTTCGCCGTGACAGGGCGACGTGATAACCGCTACACTACGGGACCTATGGGAGTTAACGGGATCGAACCGCTGACCCTCTGCT
>NZ_JBFNFF010000002.1:300000-385124 GCF_040888325.1 Streptococcus jiangnanensis
AGAAGAGTGATTGAATTAAGAATCATCACTTCTAGCAAGTATAGCTACCCATCTACCTCGAGAGGGGCCGGAAACGCGCGAGCTTACGCACGTTGTTCATCAGTCATTGGGTATTGCCACCTATCTACCTCGAGAGGGGCCGGAAACGCGCTAGCTTACGCACGTTGTTCATCAGTCATTGGGTATAGCACCCTATCTACCTCGAGAGGGGCCGGAACCTTCAGAAGAGTGATTGAATTAAGACTCATCACTTCTACCAAGTATAGCTACCCATCTACCTCGAGAGGGGCCGGAAACGCGCGAGCTTACGCACGTTGTTCATCAGTCCTTGGGTATAGCACCCTATCTACCTCGAGAGGGGCCGGAAACTTCAGAAGAGTGATTGAATTAAGAATCATCACTTCTACCAAGTATAGCTACCCATCTACCTCGAGAGGGGCCGGAAACACTTCTTTCCCTAGAGCAAGAAGCGCGTAATCGCTCGTATAGCTCCCTATCTACCTCGCGAGGGGCCGGAAACTTTCTGGAAGATAGCGCTTAGACGCGCGTGGTTTGAGTATAGTTACCTATCTACCTCGCGAGGGGCCGGAAACCAACCTCTTTTAAGCTCTTAGTGGCTACAAGTAGGGTATAGCACCCTATCTACCTCGAGAGGGGCCGGAAACTTGTCTGCTTCCCATACAATTTGGTCGCCCATATCGGTATAGATCCCTATCTACCTCGCGAGGGGCCGGAAACGCAAGTGCGCTACCAAACTGCGCTAAATTCCGATAGTATAGATACCTATCTACCTCGCGAGGGGTCGGAAACACAGATCCATTTTCTTCTACTTTCGTAGTTCCGTTTGGTATAGCCCCCTATCTACCCCGGTAGGGGCCGGAAACCAATTGGTCTGGACGGAAGCCAGCGAAAGCTACCGCCCGTATAGCCCCCTATCTACCTCGCGAGGGGCCGGAAAACAAAGGTAAAACTCGCCTTTAGGATTCAAGTTCAATTCCGTATAGCTACCTATCTACCTCGAGAGGGGACAGTTTCATAAGGGAAAAGGATTCCAAAAGTAAAAGAAAAAAGCGCTCATGACAAAGCAAAAGCGCAATTGTATCAATAAAGGAGGCATATGAAACGCATCGAACTATCATTTAAGCGAATTGACCAATCACCGAACGACCTATCGACAAAATTCCAAGGTTTTCTCATGGAAAAGCTAGAACCAGACTATGTGACTTGGTTACATGAACAGGAGACCAACCCCTATTCACTAAAAATCATCCATCAAAAGGACAAGACCCTATGGTTCCTTCATCTCCTGACGGATGAGGCTGTCAAGCAGATTTTGCCTGTTCTATTGGAGCTAAAAAGAGTAGAACTTCATGATTTACCGACTCTCATGGTTGAGTCTTTGTCCATGCAAGATCTCAGTTCGGAGCAACTCTTTGAGTTTTTTAATGAAAACCAAGATCGGTCACTCTTTACCATTCATTTTCAAACTCCGACAGGATTTCGCTCTCAGGGAGAGTATGTGCTCTTTCCGACCATGCGTCTCATCTTTCAGAGTTTGATGATGAAGTATGCACGTCTGGTCGAGAATCGTCAGGACATCGAAGAGGAAACTCTGGACTACTTGGTCAAGCACAGTAGAATTACCAGCTATCGATTGGAATCCAGCTATTTTAAAGTCCATGGCAAAAAAATCCCTGGATTCAGGGGAAGGTTGACCTTTAAGATTACAGGTCCAAATACCTTGAAAGCATATGCCAATATGCTTCTAAAATTTGGGGAATACTCAGGTCTAGGTATGAAAACTAGCCTAGGGATGGGAGGTTTAGAACTTGAAGAAAGAAAAGATTGATTTAGTTTATGGATCGCTTTTGCACGCTATCGGCAAAGTGATTCAAGGTTCCAGGTATGATGAGAAAGACCTGGGTACCATTGGGTCCGAATGGTTTAGACGCTTTTCGGATAATGAAAAAATAGCCCAGCAGATAGCCAAGGCGACTTCTAGTGATTTGCCGACGGACTTTGCTCCTGATAGTTTGGTCTATATCACGTCAGCTGCTGCAAAGATTGCTTCAGGCCTAAAAGGAGCAGCAGATACTCATGGAGGTAAAGAAGATTTCCTAAGCAAACAATCGGATATCTTCAATGTATTTTCAGATAGCCCTAGTCAGCGTTATCTTGATGCACGACTATTAGAGCTTGACGGGGAACCAAACTATGCTAAGGGATCGAGTGAGCCGTCTGACCAGTCAGATTATGACTTGATAGTAGAAACCTTAGAAAAAGAGTTTGAGCGATTGGACTTTAGCCAGTCTGAGATAGATGCTCTTTTGAATCTCCTTGAGTCTACTCTTTCCTATGTGCCTGTTTCGACAAGGACCAAGGAATTGTCAGATATTTCTCTAGCAACATACAGTCGTCTAACAGCTGGCTTTGCCCTAGCCATAGAAGACTATTTAGCAGACAAGAATTGCCGTGACTATGAGAAGGTACTGGGACAAGATTTAGAAGCTTTTTATAGCGAGAAAGCCTTTTTATTAGCAAGTTTTGACTTGTCAGGGATTCAGGATTTTATCTACAATATCGCAACAGCTGGTGCAGCCAAGCAACTAAAAGCACGTTCCTTGTATCTAGATTTTATGGGGGAACATATCGCTGACAGCTTACTGGAGAAGTTAGAGCTTACGAGGGCTAATCTTCTCTACGTTGGTGGAGGGCACGCCTACTTTATCCTTCCAAACACCGAAAAAACTAGAGAAACCTTGGCTAACTTTGAAGCAGAATTCAATCAGTTTCTGGTCAAGCATTTCCAGACGGGTCTGTACGTAGCATTTGGTTGGAGTCCGTTTTCTGCCAATGATATGACAACGACACTGGCCGACTATCGAAAAGTCTATCAAACAACTAGTCGGATGATTTCCCAAAAGAAAATTTCTCGTTATGATGCCAAAACTCTCCTTGAACTCAACCAAGGAGGAAAAAGTTCCCAGAGAGAATGTGCTATTTGCCACTCAGTCGAAAAGCTTACCAAGTATAAAGAACAAGAGGTCTGCCATATCTGTGCTGGGATGTATCGCTTTGCTAAGGAGATACAAGAAAACTACTATATTGTGACAAAAGAAAAAGGCCTGCCGATAGGTCCGGGAGCCTATATTAGTGGTATTTCCAAAGCCGACCTCGCTAATGAAGAGTGGGACCGTGTCTATGTAAAGAATAGCTATAGTACAGATATTCTAAAAGCAACGCATGTCTTTGTCGGAGATTACAAATATGCTGAGATTGACCAGTATGCCAAACTATCTCAGGATAGTAAAACTGGACAAGGGATTAAGCGATTAGCAGTTGTTCGACTAGATGTGGATGACCTAGGAGCCGCCTTTATGGCTGGGTTCTCTTATCAAGATGGTGGCAAGTATAATACTCTGGCACGCTCGGCAACCTTCTCTAGAAGTATGAGTCTCTTCTTTAAGGTCTATATCAACCAGTTTGCCAAAGAGAAAAAACTATCGATTATCTATGCCGGTGGAGATGATGTATTTGCGATCGGTTCCTGGCAGGATATTATTGAGTTTACTATTTGCCTCCGACAAAACTTTATCAAGTGGACAAATGGCAAATTAACCCTATCAGCAGGGATCGGCCTCTTTCCAGATAAAACTCCAGTTAGCCTAATGGCTGAAGAAACTGGCAATCTAGAAGGAGCAGCCAAGGATAACGACAAGGATAGTATCTCCCTTTTTGAAAAAAATTATACCTTGAAGTTCGACCAATTTATTGACAATGTTTATAATGGGAAACTGAAGAGTATTCGTTACTACTTTAATATTCAAGATGAGCGAGGAAAGAGTTTTGTATACAGACTTATTGAGCTCCTTCGCAACTACGATCGTATGAATATTGCTCGATTAGCCTATTATTTGACCCGCTTAGAAGATCAAACTTCTAAGGATAAAAAAGAAGAGTTTAAAGAGTTTAAAGATTTATTCTTTTCTTGGTATACAGGTAACGAAAATGAACGTAAGGAAGCAGAGATAGCTTTACTTCTATATATTTATGAGATTAGAAAGGATTCATAGATGGCAATTTTAACAGATGATAATTACGTAGATAAGGCAGAGAAAACCATTAAAAATTTAGTAACTGATAAACGTAATTTTAAAAATAGAAATTCAGATGTTCTATCCATGAGTAAACTACGAAACTTATTGAGTTTAACGAGTACCCTCTTTGATGAAAGTAAGGTACGTGAGTACGAAGAATTGAAGGATAGGATTGCCTATTTGAAGGTCCAATTCGTCTATCAATCAGGACGTGAAGAGGCGGTACTGGACTTAGTTCAAAAAGGTGAGATTCTACCAATTTTAAAAGAAATTAATAGTAGGGAAAGTCTCCAACGTTTTTGTCGCTATATGGAAGCGCTAGTAGCTTATTTTAAATTTTATGGAGGAAACGATTAATGGCATTTGCAAAAATTCAAGTAACAGCACAAATCCGTCTAGAGACAGGACTTCATATTGGGACCAGCAATGCTTTTGCAGCGATTGGTGCTACGGACTCACCTGTGATTAAAGATCCAATAACAAACTTACCTATTATTCCAGGATCTAGTATCAAAGGGAAAATGCGTACCCTTCTGGCAAAAGTATATAATACTACATTAGCAGAAAAACCAGGAGACGATGGGGAAATTATTAGTCGTCTCTTTGGGAATAGTTCAAACAAAGACTATAAAGTAGGAAGACTCATTTTTAGAGATGCCTTTTTAACTAACAAAAAAGATTTAGATTCACGAGCTGTCAAAGGTTATACTGAAGTTAAGTTTGAAAATACTATTGACCGTATCACTGCTGAAGCAAATCCAAGACAAATTGAACGTGCCATCCGAGACAGTGTCTTTGGATTTGAGTTGATCTATGAGGTGACAGACAAGAGTCAAGCTCAAGTAGAAGAAGACTTCAAAGTGATTCTTGATGGATTAAAACTGTTGGAACTTGATTATTTAGGTGGTTCAGGCTCTCGTGGATATGGTAAGGTTGCTTTTGAGAATCTTAAAGCAAATACAGTTTTCGGAAACTATAATGTTAGTAGATTGAATGAACTTTTAACTACGGAGGTCTAGTATGACCTATAAGATGTATATTATGAACTTCCATACTGCTCACTTTGGAGCAGGTAGTCTGGATAGTTCTAAAATGACTTTTGCAGCTGACCGCTTGTTTTCAGCTCTGGTCTTAGAAGCAAAAAAAATGGGGAAAATGGAGGAATTCGTGTCAACAGCGGGTCAAGATGATTTTGTTTTGACTGATGCCTTTCCTTATCAGTCAGGTCCATTTTTACCGAAACCGATAGGATTTCCAAAGTTTGAACAGCCAGACTTAACAACAGATGTTAAAGAAGTAAGACGTCAAGCGAAAATGGCAAAGAAACTTCAGTTTATCCCTTTGGATAAATTTGATTCTTATGTAAATGGAACGCTTTTTAAAGACGCAGATCATGCAGTAACAAATATCGTCACTAAAAACCAACCTCATGTAGATGGAAATCTTTTCCAAGTGTCTACCGTTAGATTTAGAGATGAGTCTTGTCTTTACGTGATTGCTAAAGAGTCTGAGCTATTAAATGAACTTATGACAAGCTTACAGTATACAGGAATTGGTGGCAAACGTTCCAGTGGTTATGGACAATTTGATTTGACTATATTAGATTTACCAGATAGCTTCAAAAATCGTCTCACCAAGGCCCATCAAGGACCTGTGATGACCTTGACAACTTCTCTACCAGTTGAAAAGGAACTTGAATATGCTATGGAAACTGGTTCCTATTTACTAAGTAAATCAAGTGGTTTTGCTTTTAGTACAGAAACTAAGGAAAATTACCGTAAGCAGGATTTATATAAGTTTGCTTCTGGATCTACTTTCTCTGAAACCTATACAGGACAGATTGTGGATGTAAGACCTCTTGATTTCCCGCATGAAGTATTAAACTATGCTAAACCACTATTTTTCAAGATGGAGGGAGAAAGATGAAAACAGAATATAGAACCTTTCAATTCAGCCTCCTAGCTATGGCTCCTATCCATATTGGGAATGGTGAAAAATATACTTCTCGAGAATTTATCTATGAAAATGGGTACTTTTATTTCCCTGATATGGGTAAGTTTTATAATCGAATGGTGGAGAAAGGTTACGATCAAAAGTTTGAGCGTTTTTTACAAGAGACAAAGCCAAGCGCTAGAAATAATCGCTTGATTTCCTTTTTAGAAGATAACCGTATTTCTGACCGTAATTTTGGTGGCTATAGAATTATAGAAACTAAGTTAGAAACAAATAATAACTATTTAAGAGGAGGCGCATTAAATCAAGTATCAAAGTTTATAAGAGATCCTTTTGGTAATCCCTATATTCCTGGAAGTTCATTAAAGGGAGCTATTCGGACTATTTTGATGAATACCAATCCCGACTGGAATAATAAAAATGTTTTGCAAGATAAAAAGGAAAACAAATCTTTGATTCCTTGGGGAGCAAAAAAAGGGCAGAACTATGATGACTTGTTTAACGCTATTCGTGTTAGTGATAGCAAACCATTTAGCAATGCCAGTCTTATTTTAGTTCAAAAATGGGATCATAAAGTCAAGCCCCCTATTCCTAAGCCTCTACCTTTATATAGGGAAGCGATCGCACCCTTAACTAAAATCAATTTCACCATTACTACAACTACTAAGGAAGCTGGAGTCCTAATTGAGGAATTAGGAAAGAGAGCGCAAGCCTTTTACAAAGAATATAAAAACTTTTTCTTATCAGATTTTCCTGAAAATAAAATTCAGCCAAATCTTCAATATCCTATATACTTGGGTGCTGGTAGTGGAGCTTGGACAAAAACAATTTTTAAACAAGCAAATGGTATTTTGCAAGAACGTTATCAGAATAGCAGAACCACTAAGATGGTTGGAAAAGGTGTGTTGAAACTAACAAAAGCACCAATGAAAAGTGTTAAAACAACACAAGCAACCCGAAAATTGATAATGAATGACGAGTCTTTCTATGAGATGGGCAAGGCAAACTTTATGATTAAGGAGATTACTAAATGAAGGTTTTGATTTCAGCAGTGGGGAATACGGATCCAATCCGTAATTTTCACGATGGAGCTTTAGTACATATTGCGAGAAAATACCGTCCAGATAAGATTATTATTGTTTTTTCTGAGGAACTGATTCGTAAGAAAGATGATATTGAGAAAGTAATTCGTTCTATTGATTCTGAATACCTCCCAGAGATTGTATACCATGAACCAATCATTTTAAACAATGAAGTACATATTTTTGATACCATGTTTGATCAATTTGATGCTATTATACAAGAGTATTATACAAAAGACGACGAATTTATTCTTAATCTTTCAAGTGGAACTCCTCAAATAAAATCAGCTTTATTTGTTCTTAATAGACTAAGTGAAATCAATGTCAAGGCAGTACAAGTTCCAAGTCCTGAAAAAAAATCGAATGCTGGCGTTAGGCATGATGATTCGGAAGATATTGATGTACTAATTGATACAAATATGGATAATAAGCAGGACTATGTCGATCGAACTATTGAAGATACTTCAGATAAGTTTAAACAAGGCTTAATGAAAAAAACTTTACGTGATTTTATTAAGAAATATGATTATAAAGCTAGTTTAGAGATAGCAAATCAGTTGCCTGACTTCCCTGGATTGAAAGATTGTCGCAAAAAGTTACAAGATATTGTGGATTCATTAGATAGGCAAGATATACCTCAAGTCCTCCAAAAGAAAAAATGGAGTGAAGAACAGAAAAAAGTACTAAATGCTTATTTGACTATTGATTTACAAAAAGAACGTGGTAATTTTAGTGAAGGTCTGATTAGAATTAAAAACCTTACAGAGTTTATCTTAGAAGACTATATCGAAAATCGTTATCCAGAATTTCTGGATAATTACGTGAATGAATCAGAGAAATATTACCTCGGAATTCAGGATTATAATAAGATTCTTCAAATAAAAAATCGGACATTGTATTACAAAATCAAACCGATTTTGAAAATAAACAAAACACGAAATACTGTAGCTCATAAATTGGATCCATTAGATTCTGAGGAATTAAAACAGTTAGGTCCTGTCCTAAAAACCTTAAAAGGACTAGTCAAGGAACAATATCAACTCACTGAGAAAGATTTTAATTTTTACAAGGACTTAAATAAGGAATTATTAGAATTACTGAAATAATGAGAGGTAGAATATCTTGGAAATTTTGATTTCAGCAGTTGGAACGACAGATCCGATAAGCAATAATCGAGATGCAGCTTTATTACATATTGCTCGAACATACAGACCTGAACAAATTGTTTTGGTTTATAGTGAAGAAATGTTAGTAAAAAAAGATCTTGTTGAGAAAGCATTATGTTCAATAGAGGGTTATCATCCTAAAGTGGTTATTGAATCAATCATATTGAAAAATGATGAAGTCTATCTGTTTGATAAAATGTATGAAGTGATGGGACAGATTATTGAAAAATATTCTGGAACAGATCATCAATTAATCTTAAATCTATCCTCAGGGACACCTCAGATTATTTCTGCTTTATTTGCCTTAAATCGAATTAATGATTATAATACGCAGGCCATACAGGTTACAACTCCTAACAAATCTGCAAACAGAAAGTATGTACCACTGTCAAGTGAAGATGAACAGAAGCTTTTTGACGAGAACGAGGATAACCAAAAGGATTACGAAGATCGTACAATCAAAGATGAAGCTGAAAAATTTAACCAGTCTCTTATCAAGCGCCACTTAAGAAATTTAATCTCTTCTTATGATTATCTTGCTGCGGAAGAATTAATTACTAGAAAAGAATACAATAAATTACTTTCTAAAAAGAAATTAGCTCGTTTAAGAGAACTATTAAATGATTTTGTAAAAGTATTTAAAACCCAAGCGATTTTAAAAGATATTCAGGGATATTCACTTACAGAGGTTGAGAAAAAAGCTCTTAATTACTTTTTAATGATTGAAGTTTTGAAAGAGAGAGGGCAGGTTGCTGATGTCTTAATCAAATCAAAGTCTTATGTTGAATTTATCATCGAGGAAAAGATAAAGAAAGATTATCCAGAATTGATCAAATATGACGGAACTTTTCCAAAGTTAAATGAAGAATACAAGGATTTTGAAGCTATTTTAGATTTCATTGACCTAGAATTTAAGAAAGCTAAGGGTATAAAAGATGAGAAGGAAAGAATCTATTCACCTCAGTCAACCTTAAATCTCTTGTCTTATGAAAATATTCTATCTTATTATCAAGTTTCTCCTGAATTACTTAAGTCCATAAAGCTAATAAATAGCTTAAATGGCGAGAGAAATAAGGTGGCACATGGCTTATCAGAGATTGATAGTAAACTAGTCAATTCAAAGAAATTGCAACAGACAATAGATACCTTACGCTTTATTTTACAAGATACATTTGAGATTGATGATAGCTATTTCTCTTGTTATCAAACACTTAATAATGAAATGCTTGACTTACTTCGTCAATAATATTCTTTAACAATAAATCGATTTGATAATGATACATATAATGAAATTGCAAGTGCTTGCTTTCCCAGTTGACTCAAACTCAAAAAAACAGTATAATAGGAATGTTGAGAATTGATTTTCTCCCCATCTTAGTTCAGAGAATTGGCGGTGCTGCGAGCCATCTAAGATAGAAAATCATGCTACTCGATTGTAACAATTGCATAAGAATAAGAGAATGACAAGTTCATTGAATGAAGGTGGTACCGCGGTTTTTCGCCCTTCGTGATGTGAGCTTGTCTTTTGATTTTTGGAGGTGTTTATGAAGACATTTCTCGTGAAACAAAAGTTTCGTCTTGGAGGCGAACGCTTCGATATCAAGGATGATAGAGGAGTAGTGAACTATCAGGTGGAGGGATCTTTCTTCCAAATTCCTAAGACCTTTACCATCTATGACGCCTATGGTGAGCAAGTCAGTGAAATCAGTAAAGAATTTTTCACCTTGCTTCCTCGCTTTACTATTCAGCTACGAAACGGTTCAAATTTCGTTATTCGTAAGAAGTTGACCTTCTGGCGAGATAAGTATGAGTTTGATAATCTGGGACTTCGCATCGAAGGCAATATTTGGGATTTAAATTTCAAATTGCTGGATGACCGCGACCAAGTGATTGCCGAGATTCGGAAAGAAATTTTCCATCTGACCTCGACTTACACCGTAACCGTCTATGAAGACTCTTATGCAGATCTGATCATTTCCCTTTGTGTCGCGATTGACTATGTGGAAATGCTGGAAAGCCAATCAAATTAAACAAGTAATAAGGAGATATTATGAAACAACTATCTAGTGCTCAAGTTCGCCAAATGTGGCTAGATTTCTGGGCAAGCAAAGGTCACTCTGTAGAACCATCAGTCAGCTTGGTTCCAGTAAACGACCCAACTCTTTTGTGGATCAACTCTGGGGTAGCAACCCTTAAGAAATATTTTGACGGAACCATCATTCCTGAAAATCCACGTATCACCAATGCGCAAAAAGCTATCCGTACTAACGATATTGAAAACGTAGGGAAGACTGCGCGTCACCATACTATGTTTGAAATGTTGGGGAACTTCTCTATCGGGGATTACTTCCGTGACGAAGCCATCACTTGGGCTTACGAGCTTTTGACAAGCCCTGAATGGTTTGATTTCCCATCTGAAAAACTTTATATGACCTACTATCCTGAAGATAAAGATTCTTACAACCGCTGGATTGAAGTAGGAGTGGACCCAAGCCACTTGATTCCAATCGAAGACAACTTCTGGGAAATTGGTGCGGGACCTTCTGGACCTGATACAGAAATCTTCTTTGACCGTGGAGAAGCCTTTGACCCAGAAAACATCGGTATTCGTCTGCTTGCAGAGGATATCGAAAACGATCGTTACATCGAAATCTGGAACATCGTTTTGTCACAATTTAACGCAGACCCTGCTGTTCCTCGTAGTGAGTACAAGGAATTGCCACACAAGAATATTGATACGGGTGCTGGTTTGGAGCGTTTGGTGGCAGTTATCCAAGGGGCTAAGACAAACTTTGAAACAGACCTCTTCATGCCAATCATCCGTGAAGTTGAGAAATTGTCTGGTAAGGTTTATGACCAAGATGGCGACAACATGAGCTTCAAGGTCATTGCTGACCATATCCGTTCTCTTTCATTTGCCATCGGTGATGGTGCCCTTCCTGGAAATGAAGGTCGTGGTTATGTCCTTCGTCGTTTGCTCCGTCGTGCTTCTATGCACGGTCAAAAATTGGGCATCAACGAGCCTTTCCTTTACAAATTAGTTCCAACTGTTGGAAAAATCATGGAAAGCTACTACCCAGAAGTCCTTGAAAAACGAGACTTTATCGAGAAAATCGTTAAGAGCGAGGAAGAGTCATTTGCCCGTACCCTTCATTCAGGTCAACACTTTGCCCAAGGCATCGTAGCTGATTTGAAAGCGAAAGGTCAAAACGTTATCGCGGGGCAAGATGTCTTCAAACTCTACGATACATATGGATTTCCAGTTGAGTTGACAGAAGAAATCGCTGAAGAAGCTGGTATGACTGTAGACCGTGAAGGTTTTGAAGCAGCCATGAAAGAGCAACAAGAACGTGCGCGTGCGTCAGCTGTCAAAGGTGGCTCAATGGCTATGCAAAATGAAACCCTTCAAAACATTACAGTGGAAAGTCGCTTTAACTATAAAAAAGAAAAACTAGGTAGTAGACTTGTAGCTATCGTAGCTGACAATGTTGAGGTAAAAGCTGTATCAGAAGGCACTGCCTCCCTCATATTTTCAGAAACGCCATTCTACGCTGAAATGGGTGGACAGGTTTCTGACCATGGTAAAATCCATAATTCCGAAGGAAAACTTGTAGCCAAAGTTACAGATGTTCAAAAAGCACCAAACGGACAGCCATTGCATACGGTTGAAGTTCTTGCACCTCTTTCTTTGGACAAAAACTATAAACTCAGTATTGATAAAAATCGTCGTCACCGTGTCATGAAAAACCACACTGCGACTCACTTGCTTCACGCTGCCCTTCACAATATCCTTGGTCACCATGCGACACAAGCAGGATCTCTGAACGAAGTTGAATTCCTTCGCTTTGACTTTACGCACTTCCAAGCCGTAACTCCTGAAGAATTGCGCGCCATTGAACAGCAAGTCAATGAGAAAATCTGGGAAGCAATTGCAGTAGAAACTGTTGAGACAGATATTGACACTGCTAAAGAAATGGGAGCCATGGCCCTCTTTGGTGAGAAATACGGTAAAGAAGTCCGCGTTGTGACCATCGGTGATTACTCAGTTGAGCTTTGTGGTGGTACCCACGTTGGCAACACTTCTGAAATCGGTCTCTTCAAGATTGTCAAAGAAGAAGGAATCGGTTCAGGTACCCGCCGTATCTTGGCAGTGACTGGTAAGGAAGCCTTTGAAGCCTACCGCGAACAAGAAGACGCTCTGAAAGCCGTCGCAGCAACCTTGAAAGCACCTCAACTCAAAGAAGTACCTCATAAGGTTGAAGGACTTCAAGAACAACTTCGTCAGCTCCAAAAAGAAAATGCTGAGTTGAAAGAAAAAGCAGCGGCAGCGGCAGCAGGTGATGTCTTCAAGAATGTTCAAGAAGCAAATGGTCACCGTTACATTGCTAGTCAAGTTTCTGTATCCGATGCAGGTGCCCTTCGTACCTTTGCGGATAACTGGAAACAAAAAGACTACTCTGATGTGCTTGTTCTTGTCGCAGCTATCGGTGACAAGGTGAACGTTCTTGTAGCAAGCAAGACAAAAGATGTGCATGCAGGAAACCTGATCAAAGAATTGGCTCCAATCGTCGATGGACGTGGTGGTGGTAAACCAGACATGGCCATGGCAGGAGGAAGCAACCAAGCGAAAATCCAAGAACTCTTGGATGCAGTAGCAGGTAAATTATAAGACAATAAAGATCTATCCATTTGGGTAGGTCTTTTTGTGCATACAAAAAAGCCAAATCCGGTTGGATTTGACTTGTACCTGATAGGTTTATTTTGCTGCCCAGACACTGACTGAACCCGCTGCTACTGGAAATTCTCCATAACCTTCAGCATTGATTGTCACTTGTGCTGGATGATTTTCAAGGAGGTCAATAAAGGTTTGGTCAGCCCATTCTTGCCCGACAAACATAGATTTGCTGTTTTCTTGGTCGTTTGAGATAAGGACTGCAAGCGGTGATTGGTTTTCAGCACCTGAACGAACCCATCCAATACAGTTGGCATCGTCAAAGTAGTCTGTTTGCTCTCCATAGGCCAAGTCTTTTCGGATGGCTAGGAGACGGTCAAGAACTTCTTTGAAATCTTGTTGAGCGTATTTTCCTGAAATGCCGTAATAGTCTCCGTAAAATACACATGGAAGACCTTGGTCACGAAGAAGGATGAGCGCATAGGCTGCTGGCTTGAACCATTCTTCAACAGTAGACTCAAGGGCTTGCCCTCGTTGAGTATCATGGTTGTCAACGAAAGTGACTGCTTTGTCAGGCTTGAGTTCAACCAAGCTATCTGTGAAAATGTTACGAAGATCGTAACTTGCTCCAACATGGCTAGCTTCAAAGAGATTTTGGTGGAGGCGAACATCGACAAGGTCAAAGCGTTCTTCAGTTTTTTCAAGGTAGTCTAGATTAGCTTCCTTTTCTGGGTTCCAAAATTCACCAAAAACATAGAAATCGTCACCGTATTTTTCCTTCATATCACGGATGAAATTACCCATAAAGAAGGAGTCGATGTGCTTAACGGCATCCAAGCGGAAACCAGCAACACCAGTCGTTTCCATGAACCAGTCAGCCCAGTCATAGATGTTTTGGATGACTTCAGGGTGTTTAAAGTCCAGGTCAGCATACATGAGGTAGTCGTAGTTACCGTTTTCGTTATCGACCAATTCCTCATTTGCCCAGCCTTTGTTGTCCCCCTGGATCAGATAAATGCCAGACTTACGGCGCTTGGCATCGTAGTCTGTACCTGTGAAGTGGTACCAGTGCCAGTGGAAGTCATTGTAGGTATCTTGGCGACCATCGAAGGTGAAGTGGGTCCAGCCATTGATAGTAAAGGGCTCGCTTAGTTGAACGGTACGATCCTCAGGGTCCACTTCAATAACCTGAAAGGCTTCCATATGATCGGCAGCAGCCTTGTGATTGAGCACCACATCGGCCATAGGTTGAATTCCCTGTGCTTTTAGGGCTTGAATGGCTTGAAGATAGTCTTCTTTAAACCCATACTTGGTACGGACAGTTCCTTTTTGGTGAAATTCGCCTAGGTCAAAAAGATCGTAAACACCATAGCCGACATCTTTTTCGTTGGTTGCCTTGAAGGCAGGTGGCATCCAGACATGGCTGACACCAAGGTTTGCTAGGTGCTCTGCGTCATTTGTCAGTCGAGCCCAGTGTTGGCCGTCGTGAGGCAGATACCATTCAAAGTATTGCATAAGTGTTTGATTTTGCATGATGTTTCCTCTTACTTGTCAATGTTGTGTTTTATTCTACCATAAAGTTTAGAACTAGGCAAACGTTTGCGCAAGATTCTATACTTATTTCTGTTTTTGTCTATTTTTAGCGAATAGAATCTCTCTTTCCATTATAAGGGAAAGAATGTTTTGGTGAGAAAGTAAATGGAATAAACTTATTTTAACAAAAATGACACTCAGTAAACTAAAGTACAACTGGTTAAACGGTTTCTTTTTTGAGAATTGTCACAAAATTTGCTATAATAGTAGCTATGAATAGAATTAGGGTCAGCAGACGCGTTGAAAAAAAGCTAGCTAAGGGTCTAGTTCTTTTGGAAGCAAGTGATTTAACAGATATTGAACTGACGGATCAGGCAGTAGAAGTTCTTAGTCAAGACGGAAAGTTTTTAGGGAGCGCCTATCTTTCTCAGCAGAACAAGGGAATCGGCTGGTTCATCAGCAAGGAAAAGGTGCGTTTCAATCAAGCCTTTTTTGAAATCCTGTTTCGTAAGGCCAAGGAAGCTAGAAAGCTTTATTATCAAGATGACTTGACCACTGCCTTCCGCCTTTTTAACCAAGAGGGGGATGGTTTTGGTGGTCTGACTGTTGATCTCTATGGAGATTATGCTGTTTTTTCTTGGTACAACTCCTTTGTTTACCAGATTCGTGAGCTGATCGTAAAGGCTTTTAAGGAAGTTTTCCCTGAGGTCTTGGGAGCTTATGAGAAGATTCGTTTTAAAGGTCTAGACTACGAGTCTGCCCATATTTATGGTGAGGAAGCGCCAGACTATTTTACTGTTCTTGAGAATGGCGTGCTCTATCAAGTCTTTATGAATGATGGCTTGATGACAGGGATTTTCCTAGACCAGCATGAGGTTCGTGGGAGTCTGGTTGACGGTCTAGCCATGGGCAAATCCTTGCTCAATATGTTTTCCTATACGGCGGCCTTTTCTGTTGCTGCAGCTATGGGAGGTGCCAGTGAGACGACTTCTGTCGACTTGGCCAAACGGTCTAGAGAGCTGTCAGAAGCCCATTTTCATGCAAATGGACTCAGCACGGACAATCATCGTTTTATCGTTATGGATGTCTTTGAGTACTTCAAGTACGCCAAGAGAAAAGGCTTGACCTATGATGTGATTGTTCTTGATCCGCCGAGCTTTGCCCGCAATAAAAAACAAACATTCTCTGTAGCTAAGGACTATCACAAGTTGATTTCCCAGAGTCTAGAGATTTTAAATCCGGGAGGCATTATCATTGCCAGTACCAATGCTGCCAATGTTTCCCGCCAGAAATTTACAGAACAAATTGATAAAGGTTTTGCAGGAAGAAGGTATCAGATCTTGAACCAATATGGTCTTCCAGCAGACTTTGCCTATAATAAAAAAGATGAAAGCAGTAATTACCTCAAGGTGATTAGTATGAAGGTTAGTAGATGAAATTGATCGTTTCAGTGATGCCAAGAAGTATAGAAGAAGCGCAAGAACTGGATGCAACTAGGTATGAAGATGCCGATATCATTGAGTGGCGTGCGGACTTTCTTGCAAAGGACGCTATTTTACAGGTAGCACCTGCTATCTTTGAAAAATTTGCAGGACGCGAACTGGTCTTTACCCTTCGGACTCGCGCTGAGGGAGGAGAAATCGAACTTTCCTCAGAAGAGTATGTTCAAATCATCAAGGAAGTTACTCAACTCTATCAACCGGATTATGTAGATTTTGAGTATTTCAGCTACAAGGATGTTTTTGAGGAAATGTTGGATTTTCCAAATCTTGTTTTGAGTTACCATAATTTCCAGGAGACACCTGAAAACATGATGGAAATTTTGTCTGAGTTGACCAGTCTCTCTCCGAAAGTGGTCAAGGTATCAGTTATGGCCCATACGGAGCAGGATGTTTTAGACCTGATGAACTACACTCGAGGATTTAAGACACTCAACCCTGAGCAAGAGTACGTGACCATTTCCATGGGGAAAATGGGCAAGGTATCACGCATTACTTCAGATGTGACGGGTTCGAGTTGGTCATTTGCTAGTCTGGATGAAGCGAGTGCCCCAGGTCAGATTTCGCTATCAAACATGAAGAAAATCAGGGAGATTTTGGATGAAGCTTGATGGCTATACACGTTTAGCTGCAGTTGTTGCCAATCCCATCAAACACTCTATTTCACCCTTTATCCACAATAGGGCCTTTGAGGCGACAGCTATTAATGGTGCCTATGTAGCTTGGGAGATTGAAGCGGGTGATTTGGCAGAAACAGTCGCCAATATTCGCCGTTACCAGATGTTTGGCATCAACCTGTCTATGCCTTACAAGGAGCAAGTGATTCCTTATCTGGATGAGTTGAGTGATGAGGCTCGTTTGATTGGGGCGGTTAATACGGTTGTTAATCATAATGGCACTTTAATTGGATATAATACAGATGGCAAGGGATTCTTTAAGAGCTTGCCTTCTTTTACAATCTCAGATAAGAAAATGACCATTCTGGGAGCAGGTGGTGCAGCCAAGTCCATTTTGGCTCAGGCTATTTTGGATGGCGCCAGTCAGATTTCAGTCTTTGTTCGTTCAGCTTCTATAGAAAAAACAAGACCTTACCTAGATAAGTTGCAGGAGCAAACAGGTTTTAAAGTGGACTTGTATGCTTTAGAAAATCTTTCTGTCTTGCAAGCAAGGATTGCTGAGTCGGACCTGCTCGTCAACGCGACTAGTGTTGGGATGGATGGCAAATCATCCCCAGTTCCTGAAAGCATAGTCTTACCAAAGGCTTTCTTGGTCGCAGATATCATTTACCAACCCTTTGAGACGCCGTTTTTGAAATGGGCTAGAAGTCAGGGCAATTCAGCTGTCAACGGCCTGGGGATGTTGCTCTATCAAGCTGCTGAAGCTTTTCAACTGTGGACAGGTAAAGAAATGCCGGCAGAAGAGATTTGGCAGTCCTTAATAGAAAAATATAAATAGTGAAAAGGAGACCCTCCTATGAAAATCAGAATCGATATTCCGCATCATCCTTATGATATTCAGATTGAAAAAGGTTGTCTAGCTCAGGCTGGTCAGTGGTTGCGAGAACTCTGGCAACCTCAAAAAGTGGTTATCGTAACCGACAATCATGTAGCTTCTCTCTATGCAGAGAAGGTTAAACTCAGCCTAGAAGATGCTGGTTTTCAGGTAGCTGTTTTTGACTTTTTAGAAGGCGAAGAACGAAAGAATTTAACAACTGTTCAGAAAGTCTATGAATTTTTAGTCAAGCAGGGTTTGACTCGTAGCGATGGGATTGTGGCTCTTGGTGGAGGTGTTGTTGGGGATCTGGCTGGTTTTGTAGCCTCTACCTATATGCGGGGCATTCACTTTGTTCAGATTCCGACTAGTTTGACAGCCCAGGTTGATTCTTCTATCGGTGGTAAGACAGGTGTCAATACTCCATTTGCTAAAAATATGGTGGGTACCTTTACCCAACCAGATGGGGTTCTGATTGACCCGCTTGTCCTTAAAACTCTTGGGAAAAGAGAGTTGATTGAAGGGATGGGAGAGGTTATCAAGTACGGCTTGATTGAGGATCCAGAACTTTGGGCTCTCTTGACGGAGCTAGATGGTTCTGTAGAGAGCATTTTGGAACATGCAGAGACTTTGATTGAACATTCTTGTCAGGTTAAGCGCAAGATGGTGGTCGAAGATGAGTTGGATAACGGTGTTCGTCTTTACCTCAATTTTGGGCACACTATTGGTCATGCTATTGAAGCAACTGCCGGTTATGGCAAGGTCATGCATGGAGAAGCTGTGGCTATGGGCATGGTTCAGATTTCCAAGGTTGCTGAGGGAAAAGGCCTCATGCCAGAAGGAATAACCCAGTCCATTACAGAGATGTGCCAGAAATTTGGCTTGCCTGTTGATTATGAAAACTGGGATGTTGACAAACTTTATCAAGCTTTGACTCATGATAAAAAAGCGCGTGGAAACACCTTGAAATTGGTCTTAGTTCCAGAGCTTGGTTCAGCGACCATTCACCCAGTTTCTCTGGAAGAGATGAAAGACTACTTGGTAAAATAAGGAGAACGTATGAGATATTTAACTGCAGGAGAATCACACGGCCCCCGTTTGACGGCTATTATTGAAGGAATTCCAGCTGGACTTCCTTTGACAGCAGAGGATATTAATGGAGACCTTAAACGCCGTCAGGGTGGCTACGGTCGTGGTGGCCGTATGAAGATTGAGAGTGACCAGGTTGTCTTTACTTCGGGCGTTCGTCACGGGAAGACGACAGGGGCACCTATTACCATGGATGTCATCAATAAGGACCACCAAAAATGGCTGGATATCATGTCTGCTGAGGACATTGAAGACCGCCTTAAAAGCAAGAGAAAAATTACCCATCCTCGCCCAGGTCATGCCGATTTAGTTGGGGGCATTAAGTACCGTTTTGATGATTTGCGAAATTCCTTGGAGAGGTCATCTGCCCGTGAAACCACCATGCGAGTGGCTGTTGGGGCAGTAGCCAAACGACTTTTGGCTGAGCTAAATATGGAGATTGCCAACCATGTCGTGGTCTTTGGTGGCAAGGAAATCGATGTACCTGAAAATCTGACAGTGGCTGAGATTAAGGAACGAGCTGCCCAGTCTGAAGTTTCTATTGTCAACCAAGAGCGGGAACAGGAAATCAAGGACTATATTGACCAAATCAAACGTGACGGTGATACCATCGGTGGGGTTGTAGAGACAGTCGTCGGAGGCGTTCCAGTTGGCCTTGGCTCCTATGTCCAATGGGACAGAAAATTGGATGCGCGATTGGCCCAAGCAGTTGTTTCTATCAATGCCTTTAAAGGGGTGGAATTTGGTCTTGGATTTGAAGCTGGTTACCGCAAAGGCAGCCAAGTTATGGATGAAATTCTCTGGTCTAAAGAAGACGGCTATACTCGTCGTACCAATAATCTAGGTGGTTTTGAAGGTGGTATGACCAATGGGCAACCAATTGTTGTTCGTGGAGTTATGAAACCCATTCCCACTCTTTACAAACCACTTATGAGTGTGGATATCGAAACCCACGAACCTTACAAGGCAACCGTGGAGAGAAGTGATCCGACCGCCCTTCCAGCAGCAGGTGTGGTCATGGAAGCTGTTGTGGCAACGGTTCTGGCGCAAGAAATCCTTGAAAAATTTTCATCGGACAACCTAGAGGAATTAAAAGAAGCGGTAACCAAACACCGTGAGTATACAAAGAACTATTAAGGAGTTCCTATGGCAAAAACCATCTATATCGCAGGTCTCGGTTTGATTGGTGCCTCGATGGCACTCGGTATCAAACGCGATCATCCTGATTATGAAATTCTAGGTTATAATCGCAGTCAGGCTTCTAGAGATATTGCCTTGGAGCGGGGGATGATTGACCGTGCGACGGATGATTTTGCCAGTTTTGCTCCTCTGGCAGATGTCATCATCTTGACCTTGCCAATCAAGCAGACCATTGCTTTTATTCAGGAGTTGGCAGGTTTGAACTTGAAAGAAGGCGTCATTATCTCGGATGCGGGCTCAACCAAGGCTGCCATTGTGGAAGTGGCGGAGGAATATTTGGCTGGCAAGTCAATTCGTTTTGTCGGGGCTCATCCCATGGCTGGTAGCCACAAGACAGGAGCTGCCTCTGCCGATGTTAATCTCTTTGAAAATGCCTACTATATCTTTACTCCATCTAGCTTGACCACTCCAGAAACCCTTTCAGAAATGAAGGACCTACTTTCAGGCCTCCATGCTCGTTTCATTGAAATTGATGCCAAGGAGCACGATCAAGTAACTTCACAGATTAGCCATTTTCCCCATATCTTGGCATCAGGTCTCATGGAACAAACAGCAGTTTATGCTCAAGAACATGAGATGGCAAGACGCTTTGCGGCGGGTGGATTTCGAGATATGACTCGCATTGCGGAAAGCGAGCCAGGTATGTGGACTTCTATTCTCTTGTCTAACCGTGAGACTATTCTAGAGCGAATTGCGGATTTCAAGGAACGCTTGGAAGCGATTGGTCAGGCCATCAGCAGGGGAGATGAAGAGCAAATCTGGAACTTTTTCAACCAAGCGCGTGCGCAACGTCAGGCCATGGAAATACATAAGCGTGGTGGTGTGGATAGCTCTTACGACCTCTATGTCGATGTTCCCGATGAAGAAGATGTCATCTTGCGAATTTTGGAATTGCTACGTGGGACTTCTTTGGTTAATATCCACATCAACGAAGAAAACCGTGAGGATATTCACGGTATTCTACAAATTTCCTTTAAAAATGCTCAAGATTTAGAACGAGCTGAACGCTTAATTACAGAAAATACGGACTATACAGTCGTCATCAAATAAGGAGAAAATCATGTCAAATATTTACGATAGTGCAAATGAACTTAGCCGCGGGTTACGCGAATTACCAGAATACAAGGCGGTCAAGGTAGCAAAAGATGCCATCCAAGCTGATGAACAAGCTAGCAAGATTTTTGCAGACTACCTTGCTTTCCAACAAGAAATCCAAGTCATGGCGCAAACGGGACAAATGCCAGACGCCTCTTTCCAAGAAAAGATGCAGTCTTTCAGTAAGCAAATCCAAGAGAACGCTCTTTTGTCAGATTTCTTTGCCAAACAGCAACAATTGTCCATTTACCTTTCGGACATTGAGAAAATTGTCTTTGAACCTGTTTCAGAATTATTGAAATAGTATTTTATCTGTATAAAAGCCAGAAATTTCAGGAATTTCTGGCTTTTTTGTGATAAAATAAGAAAAAGTATTGCAAGTATGAGGTCAACTATGAAACTAAAAACAAACATTCGCCACTTACATGGCAGTATCCGGGTTCCAGGTGACAAGTCTATCAGCCATCGTTCGATTATTTTTGGAAGTTTGGCTGAGGGCGAGACTAAGGTTTATGATATTCTGCGTGGAGAGGATGTGCTTTCAACCATGCAGGTTTTTCGTGATCTTGGTGTAGAAATTGAGGATAAAGATGGGGTTATCACCATTCAAGGTGTTGGCATGGATGGCTTAAAAGCGCCACAAAATGCCTTGGATATGGGGAATTCTGGCACCTCGATTCGCCTGATTTCAGGTGTCCTTGCTGGTGCAGACTTCGAAGTAGAGATGTTCGGAGACGACAGTCTTTCTAAACGTCCTATGGACCGTGTGACGATTCCATTGAAAAAAATGGGGGTTAGCATTTCGGGGCAAACGGAGCGAGACCTGCCCCCTCTTCGCTTAAAAGGGACGAAAAATTTAAAACCGATTCACTATGAGTTGCCAATTGCCTCTGCTCAAGTCAAGTCTGCCTTGATATTTGCAGCCTTGCAGGCTCAGGGGGAGTCCGTTATTATCGAGAAAGAATGTACTCGTAACCACACCGAAGATATGTTGCAACAATTTGGTGGCCATTTAAGTGTAGAAGGCAAGAAAATCACAGTTCAAGGACCACAAAAACTGATCGGACAAAAGGTAGTTGTTCCAGGAGATATTTCCAGTGCAGCCTTTTGGTTGGTCGCTGGTTTGATTGTTCCAAACTCTCGTGTAGTACTGCAGAATGTGGGCATCAATGAAACTCGTACTGGTATTATTGATGTCATTCGCGCCATGGGTGGAAAACTAGAAATAATTGAAATCGATCCTGTCGCTAAATCAGCAACACTGACTGTCGAATCTTCAGACCTCAAAGGAACGGAGATAGGTGGATCCTTGATTCCACGCTTGATTGATGAATTGCCTATTATTGCCCTTCTAGCGACCCAAGCGCAAGGTGTAACGGTCATTAAGGATGCTGAGGAACTCAAGGTAAAGGAAACCGACCGCATTCAAGTGGTGGCAGATGCCTTAAATAGCATGGGAGCGGACATCACTCCTACAGCAGACGGGATGATTATCAAAGGGAAATCAGCCCTTCATGGCGCTAGAGTCAATACGTTTGGTGATCACCGAATTGGAATGATGACAGCTATTGCAGCCCTCTTGGTTGCGGATGGAGAAGTGGAACTTGACCGTGCTGAAGCCATCAATACCAGCTATCCTAGCTTCTTTGATGATTTGGAGAGCTTGATTCATGGCTAAGGTATTACTTGGATTTATGGGGGCAGGCAAGTCGACAATCGCTAGAGGCTTGGACCCAGACTACATCGATATGGATACCTTAATTGAGGAACATTTGGGCATGTCCATTGCGGATTTCTTCGCTGAAAAAGGAGAAGTGCCCTTTCGCCAAGTAGAGTCAGAAGTCCTAGCTGACTTACTAAAAACTGACCGAGTTGTGTCAACTGGCGGAGGGGTTGTCATTTCTCAGCGAAATCGTGACTTGCTTAAAACCAATCCTGATAACATCTACCTAAAAGCAGATTTTGAAACCCTCTACCAACGTATCGCAGCTGATAAGGACAATCAGCGCCCGCTCTTTCTTAACAAAAGTAAGGAAGAACTAGCAGCTATTTTCCATGAAAGACAAGCTTGGTATGAGGAAGTAGCCAGTCGGGTTCTAGATGTGACCAAGTTAAGCCCAGAGGAAATTATAGAGGAACTGAGATGAAAATTGCCTATCTAGGTCCCAAGGGATCTTTTTCGCATCATGTTGTGCAGACAGCTTTTCCCAAAGAGAAATTGCAGGCTTTTGCCAATATCACAGATGTCATCAAGGCCTATGAACAGGGCTTGGTGGACTATTCTGTGGTACCAGTTGAAAACTCCATTGAAGGTAGTGTCCATGAAAGTTTGGATTACCTTTTTCACCAGGCTCGCATCCAAGCAGTTGCAGAAATTGTTCAACCCATTCACCAGCAGCTGATGGCAGTTCCAGGTCAGTCAAAAATTGAGAAGATTTTTTCCCATCCTCAGGCTTTGGCTCAGGGAAAAAAATTCATCGATGAACACTATCCAGAGGCTAAAATTGAGGTAACAGCCAGTACCGCATATGCAGCTCGATTTATTTCAGAACATCCAGATCATCCTTATGCAGCTATTGCTCCTAAAAGTTCAGCTGAAGAATATGGCTTGGAATTAATTGCAGAGGATATTCAGGAAATGGAAGCCAATTTCACACGTTTTTGGGTGTTAGGGGCAGAGATACCGAAGGTTCCTTTGAACTCACAAGCTGAAAAAATGAGTTTGGCCTTGACCTTACCAGACAACCTACCTGGTGCTCTTTACAAGGCACTTTCGACTTTTGCTTGGAGAGGGATTGACTTAACAAAGATTGAAAGTCGCCCCCTTAAAACAGCCTTGGGAGAATACTTTTTCATTATCGATGTAGACTATAGTGACAAAGAACTGGTTCATTTTGCCAGACAAGAACTAGAAGCCATTGGAATCCAGCACAAGATACTGGGAACCTACCCGATTTTTACCATAACTGATATAGAAAAGGAGAGTCAATGAGCAAAGAAAATCCTTTAAGTCATCACGAGCAGTTACGTTATGACTATCTCTTCAAAAATATCCATTACCTCAACGACCGTGAACGGAGGGAATTTGATTATCTGCAACAGAAAATGGCAGGTCCCAAGTCTGAAGTTCACCCTTCCTACCAAGAAGAAAAAGAAGAAACTTGGGGTAGAGATATTGATCTTCCGACCTACGGCAGTAGAAGCCGGTCTAAGAAACGTGAAAAGGTAGCTCCTCAACCTAAAGTCAAAAAGAAAAAGAGAAGAATTCGCTTCAAACGAATATTGACTTGGTTCCTGCTGTTGATTACTTGTGTGCTTGCAGGGATGATTTTCATGTTTCTTAGAGGGTTCCAGTCAGCAGCCAATCCAACAAATAAGCCAGCTGACGCCAAGGCAGCTCAAGTAGAGGTCTTTAACGGTCAAGATACCAAAGATGGTGTGAATATCCTAGTCATGGGGACAGATGGCCGTATCGGTCAAAATAGTGCAGAAACCCGTACCGACACAATCATGGTACTGAATGTCAGTGGATCGGATAAGAAGATTAAACTAGTCAGCTTTATGCGTGACAACTTAGTGTATATCGACGGGTATAGTAAGATTGTAAATGGCCAGAAACAAACAGATAACAAACTTAATGTTGCCTATGAACTTGGGGAACAAGAAGGGCAAAAAGGGGCAGAAATGGTCCGCAAGGTTCTAAAAGATAATTTTGACTTGGATATCAAGTACTACGCCTTAGTTGACTTTCAGGCTTTTGCAACAGCTATTGACACCCTTTTCCCTGAAGGAGTGACTATCGATGCTCAATTTTCAACTCTGAATGGTCAACCTCTGACAGAAGCCACAGTCGGAGACGACCTTCATGCAACAGAAACAGAGTCGCCAACTCAAACCATCAAAGTTGGAAAACAGCAAATGAATGGTTCTACCTTACTCAACTATGCCCGCTTCCGTGATGATGATGAAGGAGACTACGGACGTACCAAACGTCAGCAACAAGTCATGTCAGCCGTTCTTGAGCAAATCAAAGATCCAACCAAACTCTTTACAGGATCTGAGGCGCTTGGGAAAGTCTTTGCGATGACTTCGACCAATTTACCCTATAGCTTCTTGTTAACCAATGGCTTATCTGTCCTAGAAGGTGCTCAAAATGGCATTGAAAGACTCACCGTCCCAGAACTTGGTGACTGGGTGGACGCTTATGATATCTATGGTGGGCAAGGTCTTCTGGTCGATCAAAATAAATACCAGACCAAACTCGCCCAAATGGGAATGAGATAGAATACTATAAAAAAATCAAAGTTTGAATCACCAGTGAAAAAGTGGTTTAGGCTTTGATTTTTCTTAGTATCTGATGGATTTTTAGGGCTTTTTTATGGTATAATAAAACGATATAACTCGTTATTGGACAGAAGAGGAGAGACATGAGTGATTTGAAAGCGATTCAGGCTCGTAGTCTGGAAATGGCTGAATATTTCGTTGCATTTTGTAAAGAACATGATTTATTGTGCTATCTCTGTGGTGGAGGAGCTATTGGTGCCCTACGTAATAAGGGCTTCATTCCTTGGGATGATGACCTAGACTTTTTTATGCCTCGCAAGGACTATGAAAAATTAGCAGAACTATGGCCTCGTTATGCAGATGAGCGTTATTTCTTGTCAAAGAGTAACAAGGACTTTGTAGACCGTAACCTTTTTATTACCATTCGAGACAAGGAAACCACTTGTATCAAGCCTTATCAAAAGGATTTGGATTTGCCACACGGTTTGGCCTTGGATGTGTTGCCTTTGGATTATTATCCTAAAAATCCAGCTGAGCGTAAGAAACAGGTTCGTTGGGCCTTGATTTATTCACTCTTTTGTGCGCAAACTATCCCAGAAAAGCATGGTGCAGTCATGAAATGGGGAAGTCGTATCTTACTCGGCCTGACTCCAAAATCTCTACGTTATCGCATTTGGAAAAAAGCTGAAAAAGAAATGACCAAGTATGGTCTGGCTGAGAGCGATGGAATTACGGAATTATGCTCAGGTCCCGGCTACATGCGAAACAAGTACCCAATTGCATCTTTTGAAGACAATCTTTTCTTGCCATTTGAAGGAACTGAGATGCCCATTCCAGTCGGTTATGATGCCTATCTCAGCACTGCTTTTGGGGACTATATGACACCGCCACCAGCGGACAAGCAGGTACCGCATCATGATGCTATTATAGCGGACATGGACAAGAGCTACACAGAGTACAAGGGAGAATATGGAGCATGATGGGAGAAAAAATAAGCGTTATCGTTCCAGTCTACAATGTAGAAGCCTATTTGGAGCGATGTGTGGAGTCGATTCTTCAACAGACTTATACCCATTTTGAGTTAATCCTAATCAATGATGGTTCTACTGATTCCAGTGGACAGATCTGTGATCACTTAGCGTCTCAGTATGAGAATATCAAGGTTTATCATATCGAAAATGCTGGTGTTTCAAATGCTAGAAATATGGGAATTCAGCTAGCGACGGGTTCTTGGGTTACCTTTATTGATAGCGATGATTTCGTTACCCAGGATTACCTAGCTACTTTAGCAAGTGCAGCTGAAGGGTTGAATGTAGGCTTTGTAATTGCCCCTCTGCACCATATCAAAAACGGAATTGTAACAGACCTACCTTCACATTCAGAAAAAACAGAACTCTGGTCAACAGAAGAAACCATGAAGGAACTACTGATGACTACCAGAACATCATTTTTTCCAGTCGCAAAACTGTTTAAGAGAGACCTGCTTGCGGATGAAAAGTTTAATACCAATTATCACCTAGCTGAAGATGCCTTGTTTTTAACTGAATTGCTACTAAAGACAAGATGCAGTTGCGTATTTATTGACAAACCTGTTTATTATTATGATCATCGTGAGGGAAGTGCAACAACATCTGTTAATCGATATGTATTTGACACAATAGAAGTTTATAAGCAAATAATTGCTCAAGTTTCACAAGCCTTCCCTAATTTAAAATACGAATTAATAAATAGAGAGTGTTGGTCGTACATCACAGTTTACGATAAAATTATCTTTACTTCACGTGAAGAGTATCAAAAGGAGAAAGCCGAGCTGAGGACTTGGATTGTTCAGCACCGACGCGAAATATGGAAAGATGCTTATTTCACCACTTTTCGCAAGGTAGCTATCCTTTCACTTGTCATTTCTCCATGGCTATATAAGAAAATTGTTGGATTAAAAAACTAATATCATGAGAAGGAGTTGAAAATGAATTTTTCAAAAATGGATGAATACTTTGAAAAATCAAAACTATGGATTGCGTATCTATTTGTTTTCATTTCGATTTTAAGTATGAGTTCACTGGTTTATAAGATAGCAAATCCCCTCTACAAGGGATTATCAGCGATTGTAGTGCTTTATATTTGCTATACCTTATTGTTTAAGTGGAAAGAAATCACAGCAGATCGCAAATTTCTATCCTTATTTGGACTCTTAGCTGGAAGTCATCTGCTATCAGCTGTTTTCAATCGCTCAGGACATCTGATTGGAAATGTGATTGAAATCCTCTTCATGGTAACCTATGTTTTATTATTTACCATGTTACAATCAGGGCAACTTAAAAAATTATTTGACTGGATTGCCTATACGGTTCAAATTGTATCTTTTTCTTCAGCAATTTTTGCGTTTGGTTTATTGATAAGTAGAGTCCTCATCCTATTTAAGATTGGCGAACAATCTTATTACTATGGTGTCATGAATGGCCGTCTGTGGGGGATTGTCAATCCAAATGCTAGTGCGATATTTTCATACATTAGCATTATTTTGGCTATGTATTTGATCCATAAAGGAAGTAAATATTCTGTTTATCTTAAACTGAATAATGTGATTCAATTCGTTTACTTCGCTACGATGCAAAGTCGAGGAGCCTTACTTTCTTTACTTCTCATGATTGGACTCTATAGTTTCTTTGCTACTAGAGGAAGTATCGTTAAACGATTCCTCACTTTTATAGTTGCTGGTTTGCTGATTACTGCAACTAATATTGGATTAAGCTATGTAACTTCAATCTATATCTCATCTGAAACTGCGACTGTCTTAGATTTAAACAAAGGACAATCCTATGCTGAGACAGATTCGTCTGTCACTAAGAAAAACGGTGAGCTCCATCTAATCGAAACAACACCAAGTGGTAGAACCTATATCTGGAAAAATGCCATCAAGATGGGAAGTGCCAAACCAATTTTTGGTTATGGTGTACGAAATGTTCCAGATTATTACACAGAATATTTCAGTAAATTTGAGATTCAAAACTCCCTTATCGGTGGGAATTTCCATAACATTTTTGTGACCATATTTGTCAGTTCGGGAGTTCTAGGTTTGGTATCCTTCCTTCTTGTACTGGCTTATGTCATCAAGCGCTTTTTAACGTATTTGATTGTTTCCAAGAAACATACTGATAAATTGATCATGATCCTATTCTTTGGTATCTTGTTTGGTCAATTATTTGAAAGTCAGATTATGTATTCAACCAACTTTATTAATATCATCTTCTGGCTAGCGATTGGCTATGGACTCGTAGTCTGCAAACGAGATGAAGGAGTTCGGTACCAAGAAGTAACAGACATCAATGAAATTCAACAGATGGAACTTGGAATCATGGAGTATATTCATGAAGTTTGTCAGAAAATTGGTGTCAAGTATTTCTTAGCATATGGAAGTCTAATTGGTGCTGTTCGCCATCAAGGATTTATCCCTTGGGATGATGACATGGATATCTGCATGTTACGAGAAGATTATGAAAAGTTGCAAGACTACCTTATCGCTAACCCTGATAAACGTTACGAGGTCATGTCTTATAAAAATAATCTCAACTATGTCTATCCCTTCATGAAAGTGCAGGATAACCATACCTACTTGCTAGAAGAAGATGTTCGCATCGATTCGAATATGGGAATCTATGTAGATATTTTCCCTGTAGATGGCTACGAGGATGACGTAGAATTTAAAAACAAGATGACGAAACTGATAAAGAAACGTCAATTGAGTTGCTACACCTTCAAAGGCATTACCAATACGAAAAGTGTACTGAATTCACTGCTACGTTATGTGTCAGTTATTATTTTCTATTTTACCAATACGAACAAATACGTTGCCCAGATTGAAGAGCTTGCAAAATCCCGTAAAGTCTCAGATTATGAGCAAGTGGATTATCTTATCTACAAGGATATGAACAAACCAGTGTGGAGACGTGAATGGCTGGAACAAGTTACTACTGGAACATTTGAAGGTAAGGAATTTACCATTCCGAAAAATTATCATGAAATTTTGACCTCAGACTACGGAGACTATATGCAATTGCCACCGGTTGAACAAAGAGTATCTCATCATGATTTTAAATTATGGAAGATTGTTAAAAGGTCTAAATGACGGGATTGGGATTAAGAAACGTTTAAAAATATAGTCAAATTTAGGAGAATAGAACCTATGTCTGAAAGAACTTTAACTCTTGAAGAAATCAAGCAAGTAGAATTGGATATTTTAAAGTATCTACATGATCTTTGTGAACAACATCAAATCAAATACTTTATTGATTTTGGAACCTTACTAGGAGCTGTACGCCATAAAGGATTTATCCCTTGGGATGATGATACAGATATTTCCTTAGCGCGTGATGAATTTGAAAAACTTTACAAGGTTTTACAAAATGAAAATCATCCCTACTACAAATTGATTTCATTCAGAGAAACAAAGGGATATCCATACAGTTATATGAGAGTCTATGATGTAAGGACTCGTCGAGATGCTAACCTCGTAGACCCAACGGTCGTATTGGGAACTTGTGTTGACATTTTTCCATATGATGGTGTCGTAACACAGGAAAGTGACCGTAAGAAAATGAAGCTCTACAAATATTTCATTCGCCTTTCTTCATTGAATTTTAAAGGGATCAAGTCTGAGAATGGTGGACTTAAGAACCTCCCTCGTTATATGGGATCAGCGATTTTCCGCTTAACTTCCCCACAGCTATGGAATCAAAAATTAGAGAGCCTTGCTTTAAAGTATAGTGTAGATCAAGCAACAGATCTTACTTGTACTATCTATGACCCTTATTATCCAAATGGTATAAAAAAAGAATGGCTCTATGATTTGATTGATATGCCCTATGAAGACATTGTGGTCAAGGTTCCGAGAAAATACCATGAAATACTTGTCTACGAATTTGGAGAAAACTATATGACTCCACCTCCTATTGAGCAACAAGTCCCAGGAGGGGATAAAAATTATTGGATTGATTAGATTAAAAAAGTTGCTTATTGTTAAGATAAAGGAGTTTTCAAGGTGAAAAATAAATGGTTATTAAAATCAGTTAGATATAGTGTTCTCGCATTCTTTCTATTACTGATTCAGTTATCGCAAGGAGTAGATGCAGATACCATCTCTGCAGGTTCGGGCAATCGTATCCATTTCATAAATACTAAAGCAAAATCTGGGAGTGATGCCATCCTTCTGGAAAGCAATGGTCACTATGCTTTGATTGATATGGGTGAAGACTATGACTTCCCTGATGGGAGTGACCCACGCTATCCAAGCCGCTGGGGAATTTCCATGAGAAATTATCAAGTATTGGAGGATCGATTGATTCGCCACTTGGATCAAATAGGTGTAAAAAAATTAGATTTTATTATAGGAACTCATGTTCATAGTGACCATATTGGTGGAGCAGACGAAATACTCAATCGATATCAGGTCGGTAAGTTTTATTTGAAAAAATATTCAGATGATCGGATCACAGCAAACTGGGGACTATGGGATAATCTTTTCAATTATGATAATGCTTTGAGAGCAGCTCAAAAACGAGGAGTTACTCTTATCCAGAATATTTCAGATGAGGATAGCCACCTAAAATTAGGTGATATGGATATCCAACTCTACAACTATAAGAATGAATATGATGCTGACGGGAATCTGAAAAAAGTTCGAGATGATAACTCCAACTCCATTGTTTCAGTAGTGACTGTGGCAGGAAAGAGAATCTATCTTGGTGGAGATTTGGATAATGCCGAAGGAGCAGAAGATAAGTTAGGTCCAGTTATCGGCAAGGTTGATATGATGAAATGGAACCACCATTATGATGCGACAATTTCAAATACGATTAATTTCCTTGAAAACTTATCACCAAAAATGATTATTCAGACAACTGGTGGAGATATTAATGTTGCTTCAACCAGAGAATACCTTCAGAAGAAAAATATTCAGGTTCTTCATGCTGCGAGCCAAACTCAAGACGCTACCGTTTTTGATATTAGCGATAAAGGATTTGCTAATGTTTCAAATACCTTCCCTGATATCCCTGTAGTTGACGAAAAATGGTATCAAGAAGATGGCTATTGGAAATATCGTTTGACTGATGGAGAAATGGCTATCGGCTGGAGAGAGATCGGCGGAGCCACTTACTTCTTTAATGGAAAAGGACAAATGCAAGCAGGTCGCTGGCTTCACCTTAACGACGACTGGGGAGAAAATGCCAAAGGGAACGATTACTATTTGAACCAAAATGGTAAAATGCAAACTGGTGGTTGGTTCAAACTAGATGACTCTTGGTATTATATCCAATCAAATGGTGCTAGACGATTTAGCGAGCTCTCTGAAATTGGAGGGAAAAAGTATCTCTTTGCAGCAGATGGGAAGATGCTAACAGGACATCAAGTCTATAATGGCAAGAAGATGTTCTTTACCGAAAGTGGTGCACTCCAAACAGCAGGTAAGCCTTCAACATGGCAAAAGATTGATTCAAATTGGTATTTCTATGATGAGGATGGGCTAAAGACCGTCGGTAAAAAGAATATCAATGGAATCACGTACTACTTTAATCAAGAAGGTGTCATGCAAACTGGCTGGGCCTTTGTTGATGGTCACTGGAACTATTTTGCAAGTTCTGGAGCTATGAAAACCGGTTGGGTCAAGGATCAGGAAACATGGTATTATCTGGATAAAGATGGCAACATGTTAACTGGCAGACAAGATATAAATGGTGCTCGTTACTATTTGAATGCTAGTGGTGCAATGCAGACTGGCTGGAAGTGGCAAGACAATAGCTGGTACTTCTATACGAACTCAGGTGCTATGAAAACGGGTTGGTTGAAAGATAAAGAATCATGGTATTATTTGGATCCAGAAACAGGTATTATGGCTGTAGGATCTAAAGAGATTGACGGTAAGAACTATTTCTTCAGCTCTGCAGGTACTATGCAAGTTGGATGGCAGTGGTCAAATGATTCTTGGCATTACTACGCTACGTCTGGCGCACTCCAAACAGGTTGGTTGAAAGATGGTGATGCCTGGTATTATCTTGAAGGTAAAGAAGGAATTATGTTAATCGGCCTCCATCAAGTAGATGGTAAGCAATATTACTTTAGCAAATCTGGTGCCATGCAAACTGGCTGGAAATGGTTTGATAATCATTACCGTTACTTTGAATCAAATGGAGCCATGAAAACTGGTTGGATAAAAGACAAAGGCGTCTGGTATTATCTAAATCCTGAAGATGGCATCATGTTGGTTGGCCTTCATAAAGTAAATGGTGATCATTATTACTTTGATGAATCAGGAGCTATGCAGACAGGTTGGAAACAGCTTGATGGTAATTGGTACTATTTCCAAGCTGATGGTTCTTTGTTGAAGAACGCAACAACACCTGATGGTTATAAAGTAAACGAAGAAGGAATCTGGAAACAGGCTGTTGCTACTGTAAATAGCGATGCAGTCAAGCCAGAACAGAAACAAGAAGCTAATTCCTCTATTGTTGAACAACCTAAACAAGATTCAAATCTAGAAGCCAACGCTTCTGAAAAGAAAGAAAAAGAATAAAGAAGAAATCCCCTACTGGCAACTAATTTATCAGTAGGGGATTTTTTTAATTTCGTTTTAATTTTGCAAGTACAAGGTTCAGTGCATAGTGGAGTGTTTTGTCTTTGGTGATAAAGAGGGTCAAGAGGTAATAGATACCACAAGTTGCTACGGTAGAAAGAACCATGAGAATCATATTGAAGTTTACTGTGTAGGAATTGATTTGGAAAATCATCTTGAAAATATAGAAGATTGGGATAAAACCAAGGGATATGAGGCTATAACGTGTTAAGGTTATAAAAATTTCTTTTAAACTAATCAGTTGGTGTTTCTTGATAAAATGAATTTCAAGTAAAACAACGATAGTTTCTGCGATAATGGTCGTAGCGATGTAATACTCAGGTGCAAAAATATTATTGAAATACAAGATGCTATTTAATAGTATATTGGCACCACCACCAAGGAAGTAGAAGGCAGTTAAGCGATTTTCATGGTCGTTGATAAAGATAATCTGTTTACCAAGAATCAACTCAATAGCCCAAATGATGGTACGAAAAGCGAAGACGCTAGTTACGATACCCGCTTCAAGATATTTTTCAGAAGAATAAATAACAGTTGCGTACCGTCCCAATATCATAATCCCAATACTAGTTGGAACCATAAGGAAATAGAATAAGGATGCCGCTTGATTCACGAGATAATTATAGGACTTGTAATCCTTTTTACCGAGATAGTAGCCAAGGCGTGGAATACTGACGTTGATAGCTCCACTCAAGACACTGGCAATCAACATGACGATACTATAGGCAATTGTATAATAAGAAATATAGTTTTCATCTGGTCCCTTGGTGATAAACATTCTATCTAGCAAGGTGTAAAGCATATTAGCGTTTGCTAAGAGAAGCATAGTGAAGAGCGGTTTAGAAGCTTTGACTAATTCGACGAAACCGATCTTAACAAAAGAAACTTCTCTCTTAATCCAAAGAAAACTGAGCAGGTAGTTGAGGATAGTGGTCGCTGTCATAACGATAGCATAAGGAACGATATCATCTGCCGTTTTAACGAAGGCGAAGATAGCGACCAGCATGGTAATTCGAATAATTAATGTCTTATAGAGGATGAAGGCATAGTTTTCATAAGCCTCGTTCATCCATTCGATATTGAGAAATTGGAAGAGTGCTTGGGCCCCTAGAATGTAGTAGAGGACTTTCAGATTCTCAATGCTGGTGTCAAAGAAGATAATGAGGAAGTAGATACCTGTCGTCAGGAGAGAGGTGAAAACCGAGATATAAAACAACTTAGAAAAGACGTAGTTGATTTTATTCTTGTCATCCTTGACCTTACTAATAGCTCGAATCCCGTAGTTGTATATTCCAAAGGCAGCTAGTGGAATAACGAAACTTGCCCAGGTATTGGCTGTATTGAAATAACCGTAATTGGATTTGCTGAGAATCCGCGTCAGATAAGGGTTGGTTATCAGTGGAAAAACGATATTGAGAATATTGACCAGCAAGCTGGCCAAGGCATTTACTTTTATATTTTTCATTGAACTTTCTTTCTTAAATCTAAAATCATATCTAGTATTATATCACATTCTCGCTTCATTCTTTTGATAAAATCGTAAAAATCTAGTATAATAGATAGACTGAAAGTATGAGGTTACTAGATATGAAGATGAAACAAATTAGTGATACAACACTGAAAATCACGATGACTTTAGATGATTTGATGGATCGGGGAATGGAGATTGCAGACTTTCTCGTTCCTCAGGAAAAAACCGAAGAGTTTTTCTATGCTATTTTAGATGAGTTAGAGATGCCAGACAATTTCTTGGATAGTGGCATGCTGAGTTTCCGCGTGACGCCAAAACCTGATAAGGTCGACGTCTTTGTGACCAAGTCCAAGATTGACCAAAATTTGGATTTTGAAGATTTGGCGGATCTACCAGACATGGAAGAATTAGCCCAAATGTCGCCAGATGAATTTCTCAAAACCTTGGAAAAGAGCATTGCAGATAAGACCAAGGACGATATTGAGGCCATCCAATCTCTAGAGCAGGTCGAAGCAAAGGAAGAAGAGCAAGAGCAGGCAGACAAGGAGACGGAGAATAAGAAAGAACCTTATATCTACTATATCCTACGCTTTGCAAGCCTTGCTGACTTAGTTGCTTTTGCAAAGACGGTTAACTACCAGATGGAAACATCTGAACTCTATAAGATGAATGGACACTATTATTTGACAATCTTAGTCGATGTGGAAAATCATCCAAGTCCATATCCGGCTTGGCTCTTGGCTCGTATGCGTGAGTTTGCAGACGACAGTGACATCAGTCGTTCAGTCTTGCAAGAGTATGGGCAAATCTTGATCAATCACGATGCAGTTCTTAATCTGCAAAAAATCGGATAATCATTTCTGGAAATCTTTTTCTAGATTTTAAGGAGAACGAATCGTCTGATTCGTTTTTTCTTTTCTAGACCGAAATAGTGATTTACTATAATAGGAATTTTCATAAAATTCTGTTATAATGGCTATATCAGAAAATTTCTAGGAGACAAACATGACAGTTAAAATTGCTTTACTTGGATTTGGTACCGTTGCAAGTGGTGTGCCATTCCTCCTAAAGGAAAATGGAGAAAAAATCGTTCAGTCAGCTCATTCAGAGATTGAAGTGGCCAAGGTATTGGTCAAGGATGAAGATGAAAAGAACCGCTTGCTTGCAGCAGGAAATGACTTTAATTTTGTGACCAATGTAGATGATATTTTGTCAGACAAGGATATTACTATCGTAGTGGAATTGATGGGTCGTATTGAGCCTGCTAAGACCTTTATCACTCGTGCCTTGGAAGCTGGAAAACACGTTGTTACTGCTAACAAGGACCTTTTGGCTGTTCATGGTGCAGAATTGTTAGAAATCGCTAAAGAGCATAATGTAGCACTTTACTACGAAGCAGCTGTTGCTGGTGGGATTCCAATTCTTCGCACTCTAGCAAATTCATTGGCTTCTGATAAAATCACGCGCGTTCTTGGTGTCGTTAATGGAACTTCCAACTTCATGATGACCAAGATGGTGGAAGAAGGCTGGTCTTATGATGATGCTCTGGCCGAAGCTCAAAGACTTGGATTTGCAGAAAGTGACCCTACAAATGACGTGGATGGGATTGATGCAGCCTACAAGATGGTGATTTTGAGCCAGTTTGCTTTTGGTATGAAGGTTGCCTTTGACGATGTAGCCCACAAGGGAATCCGCAACATCACACCAGAAGACGTAGCTGTGGCCCAAGACCTTGGCTATGTAGTGAAATTGGTTGGTTCTATCGAGGAAACTCCTTCAGGTATTGCTGCAGAAGTGACTCCAACCTTCCTTCCTAAAGCACATCCACTTGCCAGTGTGAATGGGGTAATGAACGCAGTCTTTGTGGAGTCTATCGGCATCGGTGAATCTATGTACTACGGACCAGGTGCGGGTCAAAAACCAACTGCGACAAGTGTTGTAGCAGATATTGTCCGTATCGTTCGTCGCTTGAATGATGGCACTATTGGTAAAGACTTCAACGAATACAGTCGTGACCTAGTCTTGGCAAATCCAGAAGATGTTAAAGCAAACTACTATTTCTCAATCTTGGCACCAGATTCAAAAGGTCAGGTCTTGAAATTGGCTGAAATCTTTAATGCTCAAGATATTTCCTTCAAGCAAATCCTCCAAGATGGCAAAGAGGGTGACAAGGCGCGTGTAGTGATTATCACTCATAAGATTAATAAAGCACAACTTGAGAATGTTTCAGCTGAGTTGGCCAAAGCTTCAGAATTTGACCTCTTGAATACCTTCAAGGTGTTAGGAGAATAGGATGAAGATTATTGTACCTGCAACCAGTGCCAATATCGGGCCAGGTTTTGATTCGGTCGGTGTAGCTGTAACCAAGTATCTTCAAATTGAGGTCTGTGAAGAACGGGATGAGTGGTTGATTGAACACCAGATTGGCAAATGGATTCCACATGACGAGCGTAATCTCTTGCTTAAGATTGCCTTGCAAATTGCGCCTGACTTGCAACCGAGACGTTTGAAAATGACCAGTGATGTTCCCTTGGCGCGTGGTTTGGGTTCTTCTAGCTCGGTTATCGTTGCTGGGATTGAACTGGCCAACCAACTGGGCAAGCTCAACTTATCTAACCACGATAAATTGCAGCTGGCGACCAAGATTGAAGGACATCCTGACAATGTGGCTCCAGCTATCTATGGAAATCTTGTTGTTGCGAGTTCCGTTGAAGGTCACGTTTCAGCAATCGTGGCTGACTTCCCAGAATGTGATTTTCTAGCTTATATTCCCAACTATGAATTGCGCACTCGAGACAGCCGCGGTGTCCTTCCTAAGAAATTGTCCTACAAGGAAGCTGTTGCGGCTAGTTCTATCGCCAATGTGGCCGTTGCAGCCTTGTTAGCAGGAGATATGGTGACAGCTGGACAAGCAATCGAGGGGGACCTCTTCCACGAGCGTTATCGTCAAAGTCTGGTCCGTGAATTTGCGACGATTAAGCAAGTAGCCAAAGAGAATGGAGCCTATGCGACCTACCTCTCTGGAGCAGGGCCGACAGTGATGGTCTTGGCTTCTCATGACAAGATGCCGAAGATTAAAGCAGAATTGCAAAAGCAACCTTTCAAAGGCAAACTGCATGACTTGAAAGTTGATACGCAAGGTGTCCGTGTCGAAGCAAAATAAAGAATAGAAGATAGGATGGGGAAATTCTCGACCAGAGGACTTCCTATCCTTTTTTTGAAAAGAAGTTTATACTCAATGAAAATCAAAGAGCAAACTAGGAAGCTAGCCGCAGGTTGCTCAAAACATGGTTTTGAGGTTGTGGATAGAACTGACGAAGTTAGCTCAAAATACTGTTTTGAGGTTGCAGATGTAAGCTGACGTGCTTTGAAGAGATTTTCGAAGAGTATTGGTTAAAAACTTGATAAAGGAGAAATAAAGATGTCAGAAATTTATCTAGCAGGTGGTTGTTTTTGGGGCCTAGAGGAGTATTTTTCACGAATTTCAGGCGTATTAGCAACCAGTGTAGGCTACGCTAATGGCCAAGTCGAAACAACTAATTACCAGTTGCTCAAGGAAACAGACCATGCAGAGACGGTTCAAGTGATTTATGATGAGAAAGCTGTGTCACTCAGAGAAATTTTGCTTTATTATTTCCGAGTCATCGATCCTTTATCGATTAATCAACAAGGGAATGACCGTGGTCGCCAATATCGTACTGGTATTTATTACCAAGATGAAGCAGACTTGCCAGCTATCTACACAGTAGTGCAGGAGCAGGAGCGTATGCTTGGTCGAAAGATTGCAGTAGAAGTGGAGAAACTTCGCCACTACATTTTAGCTGAAGACTACCATCAAGACTATCTCAAGAAAAATCCTTCCGGTTATTGTCATATCGATGTAACCGATGCTGAGAAGCCATTGATTGACGCATCTAACTATGAAAAGCCTAGTCAAGAAGTGCTGAAGGAAAGCCTAACTGAAGAATCCTACCGAGTAACTCAAGAAGCTGCTACAGAGGCGCCATTTACCAATGCCTATGACCAAACCTTTGAAGAAGGGATTTATGTAGACATCACAACGGGTGAACCGCTCTTTTTCGCCAAGGATAAGTTTGCTTCAGGTTGTGGTTGGCCAAGTTTTAGCCGTCCGATTTCTAAGGAACTAATTCACTATTACAAGGATTTGAGCCATGGAATGGAGCGAATCGAGGTTCGTTCTCGGTCAGGAAATGCTCACTTGGGTCATGTTTTCACAGATGGACCTCAGGAATTAGGTGGCCTGCGTTACTGTATTAATTCTGCTTCCTTACGCTTTGTAGCCAAGGATGAGATGGAAAAAGCAGGATATGGCTATCTATTACCTTACTTAAACAAATAAAACTGAGAGGGTGGGGCTTCCCACTTTCTTCATTTCCAGAATAAGAATAGAAGGGATTTATGAAACACTTACTATCTTACTTCAAACCCTATATCAAAGAATCCATTTTAGCACCCTTGTTCAAGCTACTTGAAGCTGTTTTTGAACTCTTGGTTCCCATGGTGATTGCTGGGATTGTTGACCAGTCCTTGCCCCAGAGAGATCAAGGGCATCTCTGGATGCAGATTGGCCTGCTCCTTATCTTTGCAGTGATTGGCGTTTTAGTAGCCTTGATTGCTCAATTTTATTCAGCCAAGGCAGCGGTAGGTTTTGCCAAGGAATTGACGAACGACCTCTATCGTCATATTCTTTCTTTACCTAAGGACAGCAGAGACCGTTTGACAACTTCTAGCTTGGTGACCCGCTTGACTTCGGATACTTACCAGATTCAGACTGGGATTAATCAATTCCTGCGCCTCTTTTTGAGAGCGCCTATTATCGTTTTTGGAGCCATTTTTATGGCCTATCGCATCTCGGCTGAGCTGACTTTCTGGTTCTTAGTTATGGTTGTCATTTTGACGATTGTCATTGTCGGTCTCTCTCGACTGGTCAATCCTCTCTACAGCAGTCTCAGAAAGAAAACGGACCAATTGGTTCAGGAAACGCGCCAGCAATTGCAAGGGATGCGAGTTATTCGTGCTTTTGGTCAGGAAAAACGAGAGTTACAGATTTTTCAAAACCTTAACCAAGTTTATGCTAGATTGCAAGAAAAGACGGGTTTCTGGTCAAGTTTGTTAACACCTCTGACCTATCTGATTGTTAATGGAACTCTCCTCGTCATTATCTGGCAGGGCTATATTTCAATTCAAGGAGGTTTACTCAGTCAAGGAGCTCTCATTGCTCTTATCAACTACCTCTTACAGATTTTGGTGGAATTGGTTAAGCTCGCCATGCTGATCAATTCCCTCAACCAATCCTATATCTCAGCCAAGCGAATTGAGGAAGTCTTTGACGAGGCTCCAGAGGATATCCATTCAGAGTTAGAACAAAAGCAAGCTACCAGCGATAATGTTTTACAAGTCCAAGAATTAACCTTTACCTATCCTGATGCCGCCCAGCCTTCTCTGAGAAACATTTCCTTTGGTATGAATCAAGGGCAAATCCTTGGTATCATCGGGGGAACTGGTTCAGGTAAATCAAGCTTGGTGCAAGTCTTACTTGGACTTTATCCAGTAGACAAGGGGAGCATTGACCTTTATCGAAATGGTCGTAGTCCTCTTAATCTTGAGCAGTGGCGGTCTTGGATTGCCTATGTGCCTCAAAAAGTCGAGCTCTTTAAGGGAACTATTCGTTCTAACTTGACTTTAGGTTTCAATCAAGAAGTATCTGACCAGAAACTCTGGCAGGCCTTGGAGATTGCGCAAGCTAAGGATTTTGTCAGTGAAAAGGAAGGACTTTTGGATGCCCTAGTTGAGGCAGGAGGGAGAAATTTCTCAGGCGGACAAAAACAAAGGCTATCTATTGCCCGAGCAGTCTTGCGCCAAGCTCCATTTCTCATCCTAGATGATGCGACCTCGGCTCTCGACACCATTACCGAGTCCAAGCTCTTGAAAGCTATTAGAGAAAATCTGCCAAATACAAGTTTAATCTTGATCTCTCAACGAACCTCGACTTTACAGATGGCAGACCAGATTCTCCTTTTGGAAAAAGGTGAGCTCCTAGCTGTTGGCAAGCACGAGGACTTGATGAAAACTAGCCAAGTATATCGAGAAATCAATGCATCCCAACATGGAAAGGAGGACTAGCATGAGACGACAAACCGCAAACCAGACGCTCAAACGTTTGGCCATAGATTTAGCAAGCCATCCCTTCCTCCTTTTCCTTGCCTTTCTAGGAACTATTGCCCAAGTTGGCTTATCAATTTACCTACCTATTCTGATTGGGCAGGTCATTGACCAGGTTCTAGTGGCTGGTTCTTCGCTAGTTTTTTGGCAGATTTTCATCCAGATGATCTTGGTGGTCATAGGAAATACATTGGTACAATGGGCCAATCCTCTTCTTTATAATCGTCTAATCTTCTCTTATACTAAAGACTTGCGAGAGCGAATCATTCATAAGCTCCATCGGTTACCGATTGCTTTTGTGGATCGGCAGGGCAGTGGAGAGATGGTCAGTCGTGTGACCACAGACATAGAACAGTTGGCAGCTGGCTTGACCATGATTTTCAATCAATTTTTCATTGGAGTCTTGATGATTTTGGTTAGTATTCTAGCCATGCTCCAAATTCACCTTCTCATGACCCTCTTGGTTTTGCTGTTGACGCCGCTGTCCATGGTGATTTCACGCTTTATTGCCAAACGCTCCTATCATCTCTTCCAGAAGCAAACAGAGACCAGGGGGATTCAGACTCAGTTGATTGAAGAGTCTCTTAGCCAGCAGCCTATTATCCAGTCCTTTAATGCTCAGACAGAGTTTATCCAAAGACTGCACGAGGCGAATGCCAACTACGCAGGCTATTCTCAGTCAGCCATCTTTTATTCATCAACGGTTAATCCTTCGACTCGCTTTGTCAACGCGCTCATTTATGCCCTTCTGGCTGGGGTAGGAGCTTATCGTATTATGATGGGGTCCACCTTGACCATCGGACGTTTAGTGACTTTTTTGAATTACGTCCAACAGTACACTAAGCCCTTTAACGATATTTCTTCTGTTCTAGCCGAGTTGCAAAGTGCTCTTGCTTGCGCAGAGCGCGTCTATGCTGTCTTAGAAAGTCCAGAGGTGGCTGAAACAGGTAAGGAAGTCTTGACCAGTGACCAAGTTAAGGGAGCCATTTCCTTTAAGCATGTTTCTTTTGGCTACAATCCTGAGAAGGTTCTGATTAAGGATTTATCCATTGACATTCCTGCTGGTAGCAAGGTTGCCATCGTTGGTCCGACAGGTGCTGGTAAGTCAACTCTTATCAATCTCCTCATGCGTTTTTATCCTATTAATTCAGGAGATATCTTGTTAGACGGTCGTTCTATTTACGATTATACCCGAGCATCATTGAGACAGCAGTTTGGCATGGTGCTCCAAGAAACCTGGCTCAAGCAAGGGACCATTCATGACAATATTGCCTTTGGAAATCCTGAAGCCAGTCGGGAACAAGTGATTGCTGCTGCAAAAGCAGCCAACGTAGATTTTTTCATCCAACAGTTGCCACAGGGCTATGATACCAATTTGGAAAATGCAGGTGAATCTCTCTCTGTCGGTCAAGCCCAGCTCTTGACCATCGCCCGAGTATTTCTAGCTATTCCAAAGATTCTTATCTTAGACGAGGCGACCTCCTCCATCGATACACGGACAGAAGTGCTAGTACAGGATGCCTTTGCCAAACTCATGAAGGATCGCACAAGCTTTATCATTGCTCACCGTTTGTCAACCATTCAGGATGCGGATTTGATTCTAGTCTTGGTGGATGGTAACATCGTGGAATACGGCAATCATCAGGAACTCATGGCTAGAAAGGGCAAGTATTACCAAATGCAAAAAGCAGCAACTTTTAGCTCTGAATAATCCTTTCTATTTTGAAATCTTATGGACAAAAAAAGTTGCCTTCGGGTGACTTTTTTGTTACAATAGCTAGAAAAAATCAGGGTCTTAGAAGGAGAAAACAATGAAAGTCTATCAGCATGTAAATATCGTGACTTGTGACAAAGATTTCCATGTTTATTTGGATGGTATCTTAGCCGTTAAGGACTCTCAAATCGTCTATGTCGGCCAAGAGGAGCCAGAGATTTTAGAGCAAGCTGAGCAGATTATAGACTATCAGGGAGCCTGGATTATGCCTGGTTTGGTTAATTGCCATACCCATTCTGCTATGACAGGTTTGCGAGGGATCCGGGATGATAGTAATCTCCATGAATGGCTCAATGACTATATCTGGCCAGCAGAAGCAGGATTTACTCCCGATATGACTACCAAGGCAGTCAAAGAAGCTCTGACAGAGATGCTCCAGTCAGGAACAACAACCTTCAACGATATGTATAATCCTAATGGTGTGGATATTGAGCAAATTTATCAGGCAGTTAAGGAATCTAAGATGCGTTGTTATTTCTCACCGACCCTCTTTTCTTCAGAGGCAGAAACAACTGCTGAGACTATAAGCAGAACACGAGCCATCATAGAGGAAATCTTAGGATATGAAAATCCAAATTTCAAGGTTATGGTAGCTCCTCATTCTCCCTATAGCTGTAGTAGAGACTTGCTGGAAGCAAGCATAGAAATGGCAAAAGAACTGGCCATTCCTATCCATATCCATGTGGCGGAGACCAAGGAGGAATCAGGAATTATCTTGAAACGCTATAGCAAACGCCCTCTCGCCTTTCTAGAAGAACTAGGTTACTTAGATCATCCGTCTGTCTTTGCTCACGGGGTCGAATTAAACGAGAGAGAAATTGAACGCTTGGCAACTTCTCATGTAGCAATCGCCCATAATCCTATCAGTAACCTCAAACTGGCTTCTGGAATCGCTCCAATCATCCAACTCCAAAAAGCAGGAGTAGCAGTGGGGATTGCGACAGACTCGGTTGCTTCCAATAACAATCTAGATATGTTTGAGGAAGGACGCACAGCAGCCCTTCTTCAAAAGATGAAAAGTGGAGATGCCAGCCAATTTCCTATTGAAACAGCCCTCAAAGCTCTGACGATAGAGGGTGCTAAGGTTCTAGGAATGGAAAAGCAGATAGGAAGCCTAGAAGTTGGCAAGCAAGCAGATTTTCTGGTCATTCAACCACAGGGAAAAATCCATCTTCAGCCTCAGAAAAATATGCTCTCTCACCTGGTTTATGCAGTCAAAGCCAGTGATGTTGACGATGTTTATATCGCTGGAGAACAGGTGGTTAAGCAAGGCAAAGTTTTGACAGTAGAGATTTAAAAAAATTCAAAAAAAGTTTGCAAAAATCTTGCATTCTTTTTTTGTCTATGCTATACTTATATACGGTTTGAAAAAACTGCCTAAGACAGTAGGGGAGCTTGACTCGTAAATATCCTACCGAGGACAAAACGTATCATGTAAAAAGAAGCGTATTGTACTTTCGTGTCTAGGTTTGGGCGCGTTTTTCTTTTGGAAAAATTCCCCAAGCAAAATAATTACGGAGGTGAACACACTAATGAGTGAAGCAATTATTGCTAAAAAAGCGGAACTAGTTGACGTAGTAGCTGAAAAAATGAAAGCTGCTGCATCTATCGTCGTTGTAGACGCTCGTGGTTTGACAGTTGAGCAAGATACAGTTCTTCGTCGTGAGCTTCGTGGAAGCGAAGTTGAGTATAAAGTCATTAAAAACTCAATCTTGCGTCGTGCAGCTGAAAAAGCTGGTCTTGAAGATCTTGCATCAGTATTTGTTGGACCATCTGCAGTAGCATTTTCTAACGAAGATGTTATCGCACCAGCGAAAATCTTGAACGACTTTGCTAAAAACGCTGAAGCACTTGAAATCAAAGGTGGTGCAATCGAAGGCGCTGTCGCATCTAAAGAAGAAATCGTTGCTCTTGCAACTCTTCCAAACCGCGAAGGACTTCTTTCTATGCTCCTTTCTGTACTTCAAGCGCCAGTGCGCAACGTTGCTCTTGCAGTCAAAGCGGTTGCAGACAACAAAGAAGACGCAGCTTAATCTTAAGCTACGCAGCGTAGCTTAGCTACGAAAAAACGATTATAAAATTAAAAACTTATTTGGAGGAAATAACAATGGCATTGAACATTGAAAACATTATTGCTGAAATTAAAGAAGCTTCAATCCTTGAATTGAACGACCTTGTAAAAGCTATCGAAGAAGAATTTGGTGTAACTGCAGCTGCTCCTGTAGCTGTTGCTGCAGCTGGTGCTGCTGACGCTGGTGCTGCTAAAGACTCATTTGACGTTGAGTTGACAGCTGCTGGTGACAAAAAAGTTGGCGTTATCAAAGTTGTACGTGAAATCACTGGTCTTGGACTTAAAGAAGCTAAAGAACTTGTTGATGGTGCACCAGGTGTCATCAAAGAAGGCGTTCCAACTGCAGAAGCTGAAGAAATCAAAGCTAAATTGGAAGAAGCTGGAGCTTCAGTTACTCTTAAATAATAGAGCAACTACATTAGTAGCTTAAAAAAACATATAAAACCGCTATTCTTAGGAGTAGCGGTTTTTCTTTTTATCTTTCATGGGGAACAAATGGGGCAAACTAATTATATAGTATATCTAGGAGACAAACAAGTTTTGAATAATAGGTTTTCCATAAAAAATGATACAAGTTTTTACCCTTCAGGATTTATTTTTTTCTGCTATCATCATTCCTATGAACAGTAGAAAAGTAAGTTTTTAATTTATTGATACTCCGGATATTATAATCTCAGTATTAAAGAACTTTATTGAAGGTAATTTTCGAACGGTTTGAGGTAATTTCAATGAAATTTTAATAGATATTTCAATTTTCTTCTTGACCCTGACCTTAGGGAAGGGATTATACTAATAGTAGATAAGAAAGGAGTTTATTATGCAAATCAATACGATTCGTTCAGATAAAGTTTATCAGGAGATGCTCGAGCTTCCTTTAGAAAAGAGAGAAGGTCTCTTTCGAGCTAAGATTTTAGCACCTTTTGCTTCCAAATACCAAACTCAACACATTCCTCTGAAAGCGAAGTATCCTGGAGGATTTGATGCTCTATTTTTACTTGGATTTATGAATCAGTTGCCCGCAACTCTCTCGGAAGAGGATAGACCAGCTATCAACGCTCTGAGCTCTGATCAACTCTGGCAGGACTGCCAGGAAACCATCAAGAGGAGTATCGGTCTTTTTAAGCAAGCTGGCTATGATTTAGAGGTTGAGGATTACCATTTTACTATTTTATTGGGCAACCCTGAAAAGGCCATGTTACAGCTCCATAAGGGTTACAGCGGAGATGGTGGAATCCCAGGTTATCTCATGTTAAGCATACTGCCTAATGACTATACTTTGCCACGTATTCAAGCGGCATTGGCTCACGAGTGCAATCACAATGTCCGCTTCCAATTTATCAAATGGAATCAGCAGACGACACTAGCAGACTGGGTAGTTAGTGAAGGATTGGCAGAGTCTTTTGCTGCTGAGCTCTATGGCAAGGAGCTCATTGGACCCTGGGTTACTTCAACCAGTCCAGAGCAATTAGAGGAGATTAAGCCCATCATCTCAAGTCAGCTTCAGCTAACAGGGATGGCGGAAATGGCTCCTTATCTCTACGGTGATGAAATTGCAGAGATTCAAGGTCAGATACCGGTTGGTATGCCTTATGCTGCGGGCTATGCTTATGGCTATCATCTTATACAAGCTTATCTGAAAAGAACAAGCAAGAGCATTATTGAGGCCACAGTAACACCAACAGAAGAGATTTTAGAGGCGACTGAAGACTTTTGGAAATGACACTTTTGTTTGAAAATTTGCCAGAACATGATATAATGTAGGTGATTTCAGGAGGTGATAGTATGCACTATAAAAGAATTGAATTGAAGGTGACAGATCAAGGAATTCATGAGCGCAAGATTTTTCAAGGTGTTAAAATTTTTAGCCGTAGCAAGTTATCTAAAGATCAGAAAAGCATTCTAACACAGAAGCTTTACCTGACTCCGAAGCAAAACATCGTTTACTATCAACGGACAGATGTCAACTATGACCAGAACTGGCAGCATAATAAGGACTATTACGAATTAGCTTATGGTCAGTTGGACAGAGAGACTGTTTTTAAGGTTTGTCAAGATTTTGACGAACTAAGTCCTTTTCTGGAAAATGAGCTGCTTGAGAAGCTAAAAGAAAAGCAGTTAACAGGCAAATTTTTTGAAAAATTAGATATATAAAAATCCGGCCGCTTTTATAAGCAGTCGGATTTCTTCTAGTTTGATAGTGCTTAAACAATACCTTTACTATCATAGCATTGGCTACATTAGTATACTGCCATCTATTCATCTGATAAGAGAGATTTTATCATCCAGATATTCATAGCTGGGTGGCCGGCGGCGTTAGCAAGTGGTTGTTGCAGTGATGTGAAACCATAGTGTTGATAGATGGCGACAGCCGTAGCCAGTTCAGTAGAGGTTTCTAGATAAAGCTGTTCATAACCAGCTAGACGGGCTTCCTGGAATATCCGCTTTATCAACCTGCTAGAATAACCTTTGCCACGGCTATTTTTAGTGACATACAGTTTTTGTAATTCAGCAATCTTATCAGACACAGGTGCAAAGCCACCACAGCCAACCAGCTGACCTTCATCTTCCAGAATAAAGTAAGCTGACCTCTCTTGCTGTTGATAGTAGTCGGCCAAATGATCTAGATGAGAATCAAAGTAGACAGTTCCAGGTTTGTCAAGCCCGAATTCTTCAAGACTAGCTCGAATGAGTTGTGCTACAGCTGGATTATCTCTTACTTCCATTGGCCGTAAGTTCATCATTTGTCCTCCGATAGGATGTATCGACTAATTAAACAATACCTTGTGCAATCATAGCGTTTGCTACGTTTTCGAAGGCAGCGATATTTGCTCCTGCAAGGTAGTCAGTACCAAGACCGTATGTTTCAGCAGTTGTTTTAGCTGTATTGAAGATGTTTGTCATGATGTCTTTGAGGCGTCCATCAACTTCTTCACGGGTCCATGAAAGGCGAAGGCTGTTTTGGCTCATTTCAAGCGCTGATACAGCTACACCACCAGCGTTGGCAGCTTTGGCAGGTCCGTAAAGGATTCCGTTTTCTTTGTAGACTTTAATCGCATCAAGGTCACTAGGCATGTTAGCACCTTCAGATACACAGATAACGCCTTGAGCAACCAAACGTTTAGCTGCTTCACCGTTGATTTCGTTTTGAGTCGCACATGGAAGAGCGATGTCGTAGTTACCAGCGTAAGTCCATACAGAACCTTCATGGTAAGTAGCAGTTGCTTTCTCAGCTGCATACTCAGTCAAACGAGCACGGCGTTTTTCTTTAACATCAACCAAAAGATCGAAGTCAATACCATTTTCGTCGATGACATAACCGTTTGAGTCAGATACAGAGATAACAGTAGCGCCGAGTTCAGTCGCTTTTTGAAGAGCATATTGAGCTACGTTACCAGAACCTGAAATAACCACTTTCTTACCAGCAAAACTGTTACCATTAGCTTTGAGCATTTCTTCAGTGTAGTAAACCAAACCATAACCAGTTGCTTCTGGACGAATCAAGCTACCACCAAATCCAAGAGGTTTACCAGTCAAGACACCCGCATCAAATTGGTTAAGACGTTTGTATTGTCCGTAAAGGTAACCAATTTCACGTCCACCAACACCGATATCACCAGCAGGTACGTCAAGAGATGGTCCGATATATTTTTGCAATTCAGTCATGAAGCTTTGGCAGAAGCGCATCACTTCAGCGTCAGTCTTACCTTTAGGATCGAAGTCTGATCCCCCTTTACCTCCACCGATTGGAAGTCCAGTTAAGACGTTTTTAAAGATTTGTTCGAAGCCAAGGAATTTCAAGATCCCTTGGTTTACAGTTGGGTGGAAACGAAGTCCGCCTTTATATGGTCCAACAGCTGAGTTGAATTGAACACGGTAACCACGGTTGACTTGGACTTTACCTTCACGGTCAACCCAAGGAACACGGAAAGAAATCACGCGCTCAGGCTCAGTGATGCGTGCCAAGATGTTTTCTTCGATATACTCAGGGTGTTTTTCAAATACAGGTTCCAAAGTGCTGAAGAATTCTTCAACCGCCTGGAGAAATTCAGCCTCATGCCCGTTACGAGCTTTCACAGTTGCAAACACGCTTTGGATATAGTCTTTAGCAGATGTCATATCGTTCTCCTTTTTGTTGTTATATTTTATTACATGAGCCATTATAGCAGAATTTTTTTTGAGTGTAAAGAAAAAAACAGAAATTTTCTAAAAATTCTTTCAATTTACAAAACCGAACGTTTTATATAGAAATTAGTTTCTCAAAGAGAAAATCTTAAAGTATGGTATAATATTAGAAATAAAAGGAATCTGGAGGATCAGAATCATGGTATCAACGAAAACACAAATAGCTGGCTTTGAGTTTGACAATTGCTTGATGAATGCAGCAGGTGTGGCTTGTATGACGATAGAGGAGCTAGAAGGGGTCAAAAACTCAGCAGCGGGTACTTTTGTTACGAAGACTGCGACCTTGGACTTTCGTCAGGGCAATCCTGAGCCACGATACCAGGATGTTCCACTTGGTTCTATCAACTCCATGGGCTTGCCAAATAATGGCTTAGACTACTATTTGAACTATCTTTTGGACTTGCAGGAAAAAGAGCCAAACCGAACTTTCTTCCTATCTCTAGTTGGCATGTCTCCAGAAGAAACACATACCATCTTGAAAAAAGTGCAAGAGAGTGAATTCAAAGGACTGACAGAGCTTAATCTCTCTTGTCCAAATGTTCCAGGAAAACCTCAGATTGCTTATGATTTTGAGACAACAGATTGTATCTTGGCAGAAGTCTTTGCCTACTTTACCAAACCTCTTGGAATAAAATTGCCACCTTATTTTGATATTGTTCACTTTGATCAAGCGGCAGCTATTTTCAACAAATATCCGCTCAAGTTTGTTAACTGTGTTAACTCTATCGGAAACGGCCTTTATATAGAAGACGAGTCGGTCGTGATTCGTCCTAAAAATGGTTTTGGTGGCATTGGTGGAGAGTATATCAAACCGACTGCTCTAGCGAATGTGCACGCCTTTTACCAACGTTTAAATCCCCAAATCCAAATCATCGGAACAGGTGGCGTTCTGACTGGTCGTGATGCCTTTGAACATATCCTCTGTGGAGCAAGTATGGTGCAGGTGGGAACCACTCTTCACAAAGAAGGCGTCGGTGCTTTTGAACGCATTACCAATGAACTGAAAGAAATCATGGCGGAAAAAGGGTACGAGAGACTAGAAGATTTTCGTGGGAAATTGCGCTATATTGATTAAAGTTAGTAAAAAATCAGAAGAAAGGAGAGATGATGCTAGCCATTGAAGACAGTAAGAAGTTGACTTTATCAAATCTATCTAGCTTGAATCTATTTACAGGGACAGATCAGGGCCAGTTTGAAGTGATGAAGAGTCAAGTGTTGAAACAGATTGGTTATGATCCAGCTGATCTTAACTTTGCTTACTTTGATATGAAAGAAGTAGCCTATAAAGAGTTAGAGTTGGAGTTGGTCAGTCTCCCTTTCTTTGCGGATGAGAAAATCGTAATATTAGACCATTTTGTCGATATCACAACAGCCAAGAAACGTTTTTTAACAGATGATGAGCTCAAGTCATTTGAGGAATACCTTGGTAACCCTTCGCCAACAACCAAGTTGTTGATTTTTGCAGAAGGAAAGTTAGATAGTAAAAGACGGCTGGTCAAATTGCTCAAACGAGATGCGACTGTCTTTGATGCTATTGAACCTAAGGAACAAGAGATTCGTCAGTATTTCCAAAAATGGAGTCAGACACAAGGTCTGCAGTTTGTGGGGCAATCCTTTGAAAATCTACTTCTCAAATCTGGTTTTCAATTTAGTGAAATCCAGAAAAATCTCCTTTTTTTACAGTCTTATAAGTCAGATGGCATGATAGAGGAGAAGGACATTGTCGAGGCTATTCCAAAGACTCTGCAGGACAATATTTTTGATTTGACTCAGCTTATCTTGGGCAAAAAGATCGACCAGGCCCGTGACCTGGTTAGAGACTTGACCTTGCAAGGGGAGGATGAGATCAAGCTCATAGCTGTCATGTTAGGACAGTTTCGAACCTTTACCCAAGTGAAGATTTTATCAGAGACTGGTCAGACGGAATCGCAGATTGCAAGCAGTCTGGGAACTTACTTGGGGCGCAACCCTAATCCTTATCAAATCAAGTTTGCATTGAGAGATTCGAGAGGGATTTCCTTGGCCTTTCTCAAGCGAGCGATTTCTTATTTAATTGAAACGGACTACCAGATTAAGACAGGTGTCTATGAAAAAGGGTACCTGTTTGAAAAGGCACTTTTGCAGATCGCGGCAGAAGCAAATTGAGCAAAAAACTTGAAAAAAGAGGATGATTGCGTTATCATTTTCATATAGAAAGAAAAAGAGGTATTACAGATGGCTATTATCTTACCAGACCTTCCATACGCATACGACGCTTTGGAACCATACATCGATGCAGAAACAATGCACTTGCACCATGACAAACACCACCAAACTTATGTCAACAATGCAAATGTAGCTCTTGAAAAACACCCTGAAATCGGTGAAGACCTTGAAGCTTTGCTTACTGATGTAGATTCTATCCCAGCTGATATCCGTCAAGCACTTATCAACAATGGTGGTGGACACTTGAACCACGCTCTTTTCTGGGAATTGATGACTCCTGAAAAAACTGCTCCATCAGCAGAACTTGCAGCAGCAATCGACGCAACATTTGGTTCATTTGAAGAATTCCAAGCAGCCTTTACAGCAGCAGCTACAACTCGCTTTGGTTCTGGCTGGGCATGGTTGGTTGTCAACAAAGAAGGGAAGCTTGAAGTGACTTCAACAGCAAACCAAGATACACCAATCTCAGAAGGTAAAAAACCAATTTTGGGCTTGGACGTTTGGGAACATGCTTACTATGTGAAATACCGCAATGTACGTCCTGACTACATCAAAGCTTTCTTCTCAGTCATTAACTGGAACAAAGTAGATGAGCTTTACGCAGCAGCAAAATAATAAAATATGGAGGGAAGAATTGTTCTTCTCTTTTTAAAGTTATAAAGCAGAAGTCTGACAGAATCGTCAGACTTTTTTCATTTACAGGATATTCGTGCCAACTTGTAGAAAATATGGTAAAATAGAGTGTTAAGTAATCGTGGAAAAGGAAGACTATGCGTAAAGAAATTGCACCTGAATTATACAACTATAACAAGTTTCCTGGCCCAGAATTTCATGTGAATGGGGATAAGGTTGAGACTGAAGGGATTGCTTTTACCTTGGTTGAAAATATCAAGGATGCTTTCGATGTGACAGTCTTTAATCAACGCTTTTCTGAGGTGTTGACCAAGTTTGATTATGTCGTGGGGGACTGGAGCAATGAACAGCTCCGTCTACGTGGCTTTTATAAAGACGACCGAACAGAGGAAAAAATTGAAAAAATCAGTCGCTTACAGGATTATCTTTTAGAGTATTGTAGTTATGGTTGTGCTTATTTTGTCCTAGAAAACCAAGCACCGAAACGGGCTTCATTTGACAAAAAAATGCGTAAAAAGGATGAGGAGAACCTTCCTAGAAGAGGCAAGAAACCTTCGCAAAATAAGAGAAAACCAAATACGGATAAGCGAAATAGACGTCGTCATAAGGACCAAAAGTCTCAGAAAGAGGACAAGGGACAGCGCCATTTTGTCATTCGTCAGAAATAGATAGAGAATAAGGAGAAGAGATGAAACCTTCTATTTATAGTTTAACACGTCAAACAATGCAAGAATGGGTATTAGAACAAGGGGAAAAGAAATTCCGTGCAGATCAAATCTGGGAATGGCTCTACCGTAAACGTGTGCAGTCATTTGAAGAAATGACCAACCTTTCCAAGGATTTGATTGCTAAGCTCAATGACCAGTTTGTCGTAAATCCTTTGAAACAACGGATTGTACAAGAGTCAGCTGACGGTACTGTTAAGTATCTTTTCGAGTTGCCAGATGGCATGTTGATTGAGACAGTACTCATGCGTCAACACTACGGTTTGTCAGTCTGTGTGACCACTCAGGTCGGTTGTAATATCGGTTGTACCTTCTGTGCGTCAGGCTTGATTAAGAAGCAACGTGATCTTAATAATGGGGAAATCGTAGCGCAGATTATGCTGGTTCAGAAATACTTTGATGAACGTGGTCAGGATGAACGTGTCAGCCATATCGTTGTTATGGGAATTGGTGAACCATTTGATAACTACAACAATGTGTTGAATTTTGTCCGTACCATCAATGATGACAAGGGAATGGCTATCGGTGCTCGCCACATCACTGTTTCAACCTCAGGTTTGGCCCATAAAATTCGTGACTTTGCTAATGAAGGCGTACAGGTCAATCTGGCTGTGTCTCTTCACGCACCCAATAATGAATTGCGCTCAAGCATCATGAAGATTAACCGTGCCTTTCCGATTGAAAAGCTCTTTGCAGCTATTGAGTACTATATCGAAAAAACTAATCGTCGTGTAACTTTTGAATACATCATGCTCAATGAAGTCAACGACGGTGTTGAACAAGCCTTGGAGTTGGCTGAATTGCTCAAGAACATCAAGAAATTGTCTTATGTAAACTTGATTCCTTATAACCCTGTTAGTGAGCATGACCAATATAGCCGTAGTCCTAAAGAGCGCGTGATGGCCTTCTACGATACCCTCAAGAAAAAAGGGGTCAACTGTGTTGTCCGTCAAGAGCATGGTACAGATATTGATGCAGCTTGTGGACAATTACGCTCTAATACAATGAAACGTGATCGCCAGAAGGCAGTCGCAGCGGTAAATCCATAAAATGACTAAAAAAAGAGAATTAATCTTAAGATTGGGAGTGGCTGTTTACAGTCTATGCATTGTCTGTTTTTGTTTTACTCCCCAGCCTCAACTTCCTACAGGAGTGGAAACTCCAGGTATTCAAACTTTTGGACGCCTGGTTTTTCTTTTAACTCCCTTAAACTCCCTTTGGAATCTAGGTGAAGTAACCAGTTTGGGACAAGTTATTTGGATCTTTTTGCAGAACATTTTAAATGTCTTCTTGCTATTTCCTTTGGTTTTTCAACTGATCTATCTCTGTCCAAACTTGCGGCAAACGAAAAAAATCATCCTTCTCAGTTTTCTTCTGAGTCTAGGAATCGAGTGTACACAACTAGTTTTAGATTTTTTATTCGACTTTAATCGCGTCTTTGAGATTGATGATTTGTGGACCAATACCTTGGGAGGCTATCTGGCTTGGCTCCTCTATAAAGGACTGCATAAAAATAAGATAAGGAATTAGAATGAGTATTTTAGAAGTTAAAAATTTAAGTCACGGTTTTGGTGACCGTGCAATTTTTGAAGATGTGTCTTTCCGTCTCCTCAAGGGTGAGCATATCGGCTTAGTCGGTGCCAATGGTGAAGGAAAATCAACCTTTATGAGCATCGTGACAGGTAAGATGTTGCCAGATGAAGGGAAGGTGGAGTGGTCCAAATATGTGACTGCTGGCTATCTGGATCAGCACGCTGTGCTAAAGGAAGGTCAAACCGTGCGTGATGTCTTGCGTACAGCCTTTGATGAGCTATTTAAAGCAGAAGCTCGTATCAATGACCTCTATATGGAAATGGCAGAAGACGGAGCAGATATTGACGCGCTAATGGAAGAAGTTGGCGAACTCCAAGACCGTTTGGAGAGTCGAGATTTCTATACCTTGGATGCTAAGATTGATGAAGTAGCGCGTGCTCTCGGTGTCATGGACTTTGGCATGGATACGGATGTAACTGCCTTATCAGGTGGACAAAGAACCAAGGTGCTTTTGGCTAAACTCCTCCTCGAAAAGCCAGATATTTTGTTGCTTGACGAGCCAACCAACTACTTGGATGCTGAACACATTGACTGGCTCAAGCGTTATCTCCAAAACTATGAGAATGCCTTTGTCCTTATTTCGCATGATATTCCTTTCCTCAACGACGTAATCAATATCGTCTATCATGTTGAAAATCAACAGTTGACGCGTTACTCTGGTGACTACTACCAGTTCCAAGAAGTTTATGCTATGAAGAAATCTCAACTGGAAGCAGCCTATGAGCGTCAACAGAAAGAGATAGCGGACCTCAAGGATTTCGTAGCCCGCAATAAAGCCCGTGTTGCAACACGAAACATGGCCATGTCCCGTCAAAAGAAACTCGACAAGATGGACATCATCGAACTTCAAAGTGAGAAACCAAAGCCATCCTTTGATTTCAAACCAGCTCGTACACCTGGGCGCTTTATCTTCCAAGCCAAGGACTTGCAGATTGGTTATGACCGTCCACTTACTAAACCCTTAAACCTAACCTTTGAACGCAATCAAAAGGTTGCAATTATTGGGGCCAATGGTATTGGGAAAACAACCCTCTTGAAGTCTCTCTTGGGAATTATTCCACCAATCGCTGGGGAAGTTGAACGCGGTGATTACCTAGAACTTGGTTATTTTGAGCAAGAAGTAGAAGGTGGCAATCGTCAAACACCTCTAGAAGCGGTCTGGAATGCCTTTCCTGCCCTTAACCAAGCAGAAGTCCGTGCAGCCCTTGCTCGTTGTGGTTTGACAACAAAGCACATTGAAAGCCAAATTCAGGTCTTATCAGGTGGTGAACAAGCCAAGGTGCGTTTCTGTCTCTTGATGAATCGTGAAAACAACGTCTTAGTGCTGGACGAGCCGACCAACCACTTGGATGTGGATGCCAAGGAAGAACTCAAACGCGCTCTCAAAGAATACAAGGGATCGATTCTTATGGTCTGTCACGAACCAGACTTTTATGAAGGCTGGATGGATCAAATCTGGGACTTTAACAAGCTAACTTAAAAGCAGTAAAAAAGCCAAGTTGAAATGACTTGGCTTTTTTGACTAGTAATTTAAATAGCTTTCAACTTCAGATTTCTCAATTTCTTTACCGTAGTGGCAAATCGGACAAGAAACGAAGTAACTTTTACCATAAGGAAAAAGTGGAATCCAGTAGAGGGTAAATTTGCGTCCAGTTTCGACAATTTCCCACGTGTCGACATTGTTACAATGACCACATTCGATCGCAGTTTGCGTATGTCCCAAATCTTTCTGATAACCTTTAGAACCCCAAAATAAAATCATGTCATCGTCTCCTTATCTGTTGATGGCTTATTTTTTGCTGAAGTCGTAGTCCTTGACCACTTCGATACTATCAATGGTGATAGCAGACGTTGGTTTGTCTTTCTCATCTTTTTCAGCCTTGGCAATCTTGTCAACAACGTCCATGCCATCGATGACTTGACCAAAGACAGGGTGTTTGCCGTCTAGACTAGGATTTCCGCCCTCTTTATAGGCTTCAATGATTTTCTTTGGATACTTGCTTGTAGGGAGTTTAGCAGAAATGTCTGTCGAGTTTTGGTTGATGAAGAACTGGCTACCATTGGTGTTTGGTTGACCAGTGTTAGCCATAGCAAGGGCTCCGCGGATATTGTATAGGTAAGGAGAGATTTCATTTTTGAAACCAGTTCCCTTGTCCTTTGTTTTATCCTTATCATGCCAGATGGATTGGCCACCTGTACCATCTCCCTTAGGATCTCCAGTTTGGACCAAAGAAATCAATCGTGTCAGCTTTAATGGTGCACCGGCGAAGTTTGACATTCGTAGCTGGAGTCCTGACCACACCAAGATGGGGAAAGGAATTACCCTCTCAAATGAAGAATTTCAAATCATGGTGGATGCTTTTAAGGGAGATAAGTAAACAATAAGGAGTGGGATTATCCCACTTTTTTTCATCAAAATTGAAACTATAATTACACCGAAAAAGCTAATTTGAACTAATTTAGTATAGATTATCCACAATATTTTACAAAGGAGTTTTAAGAAAATGTGTGTTAAAATCAAAATAATTAGATAAATTTTGTTTTTAAAAATTAATTGCTTGATAAATCAAAGAAAAACGAATATAATAATATAAATTGGTTTAGTAAAATTAGTTAAGTAATGCACAAAGTTTTAAATCTGTTTTTAGAAGATTAAGATTAAAGTGTAATATTTATATAGATAAGATTAACCTTTAGGAGGAGTTTTATATGGGAGGACTTAAGAAATCCCTGTTTTTGGGTTATTCTCGGTCGTCTGTTCATGAGGTAGTGAATGAACTCAAGTCTCAAGTAAATGAGTTGGAAATCCGTAATTCACAGTTGCTTAAAACCATTGAGGAACTTAAAGATAAAGAACTGTTTGTTTCGGAGGCTATTGTTGAGGCTAAACGTGTATCTATTGATATAATTTCAGAAGCTGAGGTTCAGTCTGAACAGTTAGTTAATGAGATGAAAACTCGAATCGAGCAATCAGTAGAAGGGCTCAAGCAGTTAAAGATTTTACTGCTGCAATTACTGCAGTCGAGTCAACAAAATCTAAGCTTATAGAGAAACCAAAACCGATTGTTGTTGAAAAAGATGAGACCAAGGTAGAAGTTAAAGCATATAAGACTATTCGTCGCGATAATGCAGACCTTGACAAAGGAACTGAAAAGATTGTTCAAGAAGGTAAAGATGGTAGTATCACTACGGTTGAACATGTTGTCTTAGTTGATGGTGTGGAAACTGAACGCGAAGTTGTTTCAACTAATAAAATTGATGCAGTTAATCAAATTATTGAAGTAGGAACAAAAAAAGTAGTCACTCCAGTTAAACCGGTAGATCCAGTTAAACCAGCTGATAAAACTATTAATAATTTGGAAGTGTCTGAAAAAGTACAACTACCAAAGACTGGTACTGAATCAAATATTTGCTCAGCCCTAGGGATTTCACTTATGGCTGTTACAGTTCTTGGTTTATTCTTAAGAGAAAAAGATATAGTAAGAAATAAAAGGAGATAATTATGAAATTTGAAAAACGAAAACGATTTGCTATTCGTAAAGTTAGTGTAGGAGTAGCTTCGGTGCTTGTTGGGCTGTTTTTCGTCGGTTCGATGGTTAATGCACCTCAAGTAAATGCAAGTGAATTAAAAAGTGAAGAGGGGGTAGAGCTTAATAAGGGAGTTGAAGAAAGATCTACTAAGGGAGTAACCTCTGAGAAAATTAGTGTTCCAGAACCATATCGTGCCCCTGCGACTTTTGTAGCACCTACTACTGAAAATGATTCGACTGTAGTTTCAACCACTGAGTCAACTACGGAAGTAACTGTAAAAGAAACGGAAAAAACAACTGTTGCGATAGCTCCATCAACTGCACCAGTAGCAGAAAAAAAGCCAGAACTTAAAGTTGATGAAAAAGAAGTTCCAGAAACTGAAGCTAAACCAGAGGTAGACGCTATTCTTCAACCTCTTAAAGAACAGTTGAACAATAGCATTCTTGAAGCAAAAGCTGTTAATCAAGAAGCTGAAAAACAAGAAGCTAAACTAGACGATAGTGAATCTAAAAAAGTTCTTTCAGATGCACTTCAAGCTTCAAAAGCAGAGTTGGTAGCAGCTCAACAACTTTCTAAAAAGGCTCAATTAACTAAAGCTGATTTAGAACTTAGCATTGGACGCCTTCAATCTGCCATCGAGTCCGTCTACACAGAAATGAAACGATCAGGTCACTCAGGTTTCGTATCATATATGCTTGCTGATAATGCGAGTACTCCATCAGATGGTACGACACCGTATATGACCATCGAGAACTATAGTGGTTTCCAAACTCTCATACATAACGGTACAACTGTTGAAGTTAGATATAAGATGGGTCTTACTCGTATTACTCCTGATGAGGTTGAACTATCACAAGGTGCAAAAGATCTAGGCCTTACTTATGATCCAGTTGGAGAATATGTCTACGGGACTCTCAATCTTAATGGTGGAATCCCAATCGGAACTTATGACATTGGTTTGGTTTCTAAAACCAATCCTAATGTGAAGGCAACTCTTCCTTTAACAATAACTAAACCACACTCATATGCCTTGTCTACTCTCTCTGAGGACCGACTTGACTTATCTGCATCAAAAACTGATAATTATTATGACCGAGAAACAGGCGACATGGGGGAAAATAATACTCGTGTTAATAGATATACGATTCCAACAACACCATTTGGTTATTACCTGACGACTGATTCTAGTGTTAATAAACCTGTTACAGTAGCAGATGCTAAGCCTGATACACCAAAGTATAATACTGAGCTTGGGCTCTATGTTGCGGACTCTTCTAGAGTAACTGATTTCCCATCAACACCAGTTTTATTGGAGCTCATCGAACGTTTGGATACAACGCCAGAAGTAGAATATGAATTGGCAGTTGTCGGAGATCCGTATGGTAAGTTTTATGATGATGAAAATTGGATGGTTCATGACCCAAGACGCACGCCGTATCGACTACGCTTTACCAAACTTCCTGCTCAACAGGGGACATTTACGATTAAGTTTAAAACTATCGATAAACTGGGACAAGAACGTATCTTTAATGTAGAGTTAACTACAGAAGAACGTTCAAAAGCTACACCTTATGATGACAACGGATTTTATCTTACAAATGCGGATGTCAAATTTACTCCCAATACTAAAACTGCAGTCTTAAATAAAGAGGGAATCGTATCAGTTCCTCGTTCAGATAAAGAACAAACTATTGGTAAGATTGAACTAAACAAGGTCAACGCTACAGTTAAACCTGTTCGTTTCCCTGACGGTACTGAGTATGACGAAGCCACTCAAACCATTAAGAAAAAGGCCGGTGTTAAGCTAGCACCTGGTAAGTATAACTTTGAAGTACGTGCCATCGATGGTCACTTTGGAGATAATGCGCCAAACCGTATCTTCCAGTTTGAGGTAACAGATGTTATCAGCCCAATTGACCACCAAGTCTGGAAAGAGGGAGAAAAGTTCCCAAGCATTCCAGTAACTCTTGAAGGTGGATCGACAATCGCGAATATTCGTGTAACGACTAATAGCGGAGACACCTACGCTACAGTAAGCTCTGATAATATCACTAAAACACTAGAAGGTTACGGGGTTCTTCAAACTACTGAAAATCAAACTGCACGTGTAGAAGTTGACTACTATAATGCCGATGGTGGTATCTCAACTACCTTTACAACCTTCACTTTTGAAGTTAAGCCACGTGATGGAATTGGAATTGACCTTGATGTAACCAACCATGAACAAACCATCAAAGAAGGTGAAAAGTTCAAGGATATGGTCATCACTCACACTGATGGAGCAACTTTAAAAGTTGATACAGCATCTCTTCCTAAGGGCACTCGCTATAATAAAGCAACAAAAACGATTGCTGGTAAAGGTTTAGTCGAAGGGACATACCGCATCAAAGTTTTAGCAGAAAAAGATGGTCAAGCTGTACAAAAATATGTTACTTTAACAGTATTGCCTGGTCCATTGCATGCTGAAAACTATACTCGTGAAGTTACAGTCGGCGATGAAATCGATCCAATTGAAATTGCGATTCCAAATAGAGCAGAATTTTCTGGAGATATTCGTGGTGAACTTGGTCTTAACTATGATTATAATGCAAAGATTCTTTCTGGAACTACAAATTCAGTTGGTACTAAAACATATACTTATAAATTAACACGTGGTTTAGAAGAAGCTACTGGTACAATCACTATCACAGTTAAACCAAGACCAATTACGGTAAATAGTGGTGAACAAACGGTTGAAGTCGGAACTCCTATCACTAATTTTGTAATTCAACCGAGTGAAGGTGCTGACATTAGATCTGGTAACTATGATTGGGCTGCAGATGGAGTTAGCAATCTACCTAATGGTCTGACTTATGATCCTGATACAAAGACGATTTCTGGTACTCCAACTTCAGTTGGTGAGTATACTGTTACCTATACGGCATTCTATAGAGGATTGAGAAATGATACTGCCCAAGGAACCTTTAAGCTTACTGTTACTAAGAAACCTATCCAAGTAACTGGTGGTCAGACTGAAGTTCAAGTATTGTCTAAGATGACTCCTGTGAAGGTTGAGGCTTCAGAAGGAGCAACTATTTCAGTTGACCTTAATGACTATAGCAAACCTTCTAATCCTTTAACTGGCAAATATCCAAGTATTTTACCAGAAGGGGTCACTTATGATGAGTCAACTCATACCTTCTCTGGTACACCTAAAAAGGTCGGTACCTATCGTATCCCTGTCAAGGCTCGCTACGAAAACTTGTATGGAAATGACGAAGCTAGTGGAGAGGTCGTTATCACAGTTACCGAATCACCTGTTGCTATCGAGATTTCAAACAAAGAGCAAACTGTAACAGTTGGTGATGCTATTACTCCTGCAGTAGTAACTCACAATAATCTTTCAACTGTCACTATGAAGACACCGTACGGCTTAGTAGAAGAATCGGAGATTAACGCTCTTATCGCAGAATATGGTTTGACATATGATCCTGCTACTAAGACATTTACTGGCACACCTACAAAAGCTGGTACTTTCACAATTCGTATGCAGGCTACTAACCCTGCTGAAGTGGGAGGAGCTTCAGCTATCGATACATTTACTCTTACAGTAAATCCTAAAGCTGAGAAAGATCTTGATCTTAAAGTTTCTGGTGGTCGTCAACTTGTTAAACTAGGTAAAGCGATTACTGATATCACTTTAACTCACACTCCTGGTTCTGAGCTTACACTTGATGAAGCAAGTCTTCCTGCTGGTGTGACATTCGACGCTGCTACTAAGATAATCTCTGGTACTCCAACGGCAGTAGGTAGTTACACAGCTAAAGCTACAGCAACCCTTGATGGCAAATCTGTATCTAAAGATGTCATCATCGATGTTGTGGATATCAAAGATGGTAAAGACGGAAAAGATGGAAAATCACCAGTCGTAACTGTTAAAGATAACGAAGACGGTACCCACACAGTTAAAGTTGTGAATCCAGATGGAACAACAACCGAGACAGTTATCAAGAATGGTAAAGATGGTAAGACACCAACTGTAACCGTTAAAGATAACCAAGATGGTACTCACACAGTTAAAGTTGTAAACCCAGATGGCGAAACAACAGAAACAATCATCAAAGACGGTAAGAACCCATCAGTAACAACAGAACGTGGTGAAGACTCAGAAGGTAACACAGGTACATGGGTAATCACACATGATCCTGCTGGAACTGAAACAGGTCGTACATTCGTTAAAGATGGTAAAGATGGTAAAGATGGTAAAGATGGTAAAGATGGTAAAGACGGAAAATCACCGGTCGTAACCGTTAAAGATAACCAAGACGGTACCCACACAGTTAAAGTTGTGAACCCAGATGGAACAACAACCGAGACAGTTATCAAGAATGGTAAAGATGGTAAGACACCAACTGTAACCGTTAAAGATAACCAAGATGGTACTCACACAGTTAAAGTTGTAAACCCAGGTGGCGAAACAACAGAAACAATCATCAAAGACGGTAAGAACCCATCAGTAACAACAGAACGTGGTGAAGACTCAGAAGGTAACACAGGTACATGGGTAATCACACATGATCCTGCTGGAACTGAAACAGGTCGTACATTCGTTAAAGATGGTAAAGATGGTAAAGATGGTAAAGACGGAAAAGACGGTAAGACACCAACTATTACTACCGAATCTGGTAAAGACGAAGAAGGTCGTTCAGGTGTTTGGGTAATCGTACGTGATTCTGAAGGAAACATCACTAGCCGTAACTTTATCCGTGATGGTAAAGATGGTAAGACACCAAAAGTTCGTACTGAATCAGGTAAAGATAAAGAAGGAAATACTGGTGTTTGGGTAATCACCGAAGATGGCGATGGTAAGGAAACTAGCCGTACCTTTGTTCGTGATGGTAAAGATGGTAAAACACCAAGTATTACTACTGAACCTGGTAAGAACAAGGAAGGTCAATCAGGATACTGGATCATTATCAAGGATGGTGAAGGTAAAGAAACAAACCGTATCTTTATCCGTGATTGTGGATGTCCTAAGAAAGAGGATCCAAAACCACAACCACAACCGGATCCGAAACCACAACCACAACCAGATCCGAAACCACAACCACAACCAGATCCGAAACCACAACCACAACCGGAACCAAAACTTCCACCTCAACCAATCGAAGACAAAGTTATCCCAATCAACAAGTTTAGAAATGGTGAGCCTCAAAAAGAATTACCAAACACTGGTACAGAGGAACTTCCATTCTTATCACTTGCTGCATTTATTGGACTAGCATCGGCTGGATTTGCATTGTCTCAAAAGAAAAGAGAGGAAGACTAATCATACTGTCTTTGTTAACAAAAGTCAGATCGATTTGAATAGTTTAAAAGAGAGAACAAAAATTCTCTCTTTTGTGTTGTTATATAGGGGAAAAATACATTTTAAAAAGGCTCTTTGTCAACTGTTGATGGCTTATTTTTTACTGAAGTCGTAGTCTTTCACCACTTCGATACTATCAATGGTGATAGCAGACGTTGGTTTGTCTTTCTCATCTTTTTCAGCTTTGGCAATCTTGTCAACAATATCCATGCCATCGATGACTTGACCAAAGACAGGGTGTTTGCCGTCTAGACTTGGATTTCCACCTTCTTTATAGGCTTCGATGATTTTCTTTGGATACTTGCTGGTAGGGAGTTTAGCTGAAATATCTGTTGAATTTTGGTTGATGAAGAATTGGCTACCGTTGGTGTTTGGTTGACCAGTGTTAGCCATAGCAAGTGCTCCTCGGATATTGTATAGGTAAGGAGAGATTTCATTTTTAAAACCAGTTCCCTTGTCCTTTGTTTTATCCTTATCATGCCAGATAGATTGGCCACCTGTACCATCTCCCTTAGGATCTCCAGTTTGGACCATAAAGCCATCAATGACACGGTGGAAGGTGATGCCGTTATAGTACCCTTCCTTAGCGTGAGTAAGGAAGTTTTCAACCGCAAGAGGTGCTAGTTTTGGAAAGAGTTTGATACGGATATCGCCTTGATTTGTGTGTAAAATGACCTCAGCTTCATCTTCAGCAACTTCCTTAGAAAGTTGAGGGAAGTTGGCATTGTCATTGGTCAATGCGTCATTTAAATCTTTGGCAGCCTGAGCAGCTGCTTTTGAGCTTTCTTCAGCAGAGATACTAGAGTCGACATATTCATCACCACGGAGACCACGTTGGATACTAGTACATCCAGCAAGGGCTACCGTTGATAGTAAAAGAAGGGTTGCTAGTTTTTTCATTGTTTTCCTCTCAAAAATTCATTTCTACCATTGTACCTTAAAAGGAGTGTGATTTCAAATGTAAAAGATTTTACTAAAAATTTCTAGTAGTAAAAAATTAAAACTCTGTCAAGTTTTTTTCTTGACACCTGTCAGAAATCTGCTATAATAGAACATGTGCTAAATAGCTCAGCTATTTCACCGAAATAAAAAAATAAGAAAAGAGACATTAAAAAATGGCAGTTAAAATCCGTTTGACTCGTATGGGTTCTAAGAAAAAACCTTTCTACCGTATCAACGTAGCAGACTCACGTTCACCACGTGACGGACGTTTCATCGAAACAGTTGGTACTTACAACCCACTTGTTGCTGAAAACCAAGTAACTTTGAAAGAAGACCGCGTTCTTGCATGGTTGGCTGATGGAGCTCAACCTTCAGATACAGTTCGCAACATCCTTTCAAAAGAAGGTGTATTGAAAAAATTCCACGATTCTAAATTCTCAAAATAAGTTTAAAGTAGGTTGACAGATGGATACGATTGAAAATCTCATTATTGCGATTGTGAAACCTTTGATTTCACAACCTGATGCCTTAACTATCAAGATCGAAGACACGCCAGAGTTTTTGGAGTATCACTTGGATCTTGACCCAAGCGATGTCGGTCGTGTTATCGGTCGTAAGGGTCGCACTATCTCAGCGATAAGAACGATTGTCTACTCTGTCCCAACTGAAGACAAGAAAGTAAGAATCGTTATCGATGAAAAATAAAGAAAGCGGGACAGATGTCTCGCTTTTTTGTGGAGGAGAAGATGAAGGATTTAACCTTTAGACAATTACAAGCTTACTTGCTCGAACATTACCAGCAATCTCGAACTGAGGAAGGCCTCTTTATCAAGCTAGTGGAGGAAGTCGGAGAAGTAGCCGAGGTCTTGAATGGGCGCTCTGGTCGAAAAGAGGGTGTCCAGAACTCAAATGAGGAACTAGCCAAAGAACTGGCAGATATTATTCACTACACGGTCGCTATTGCGGCTATCAACGACATTGACCTAACCAAAACCATTTTTGACAAAGATAAAAAAGCAGCCATTAAGTATCAGCACAAACAAGATTTGGAAGGATTTTTGGATAACTTCCAAGAGAACTAGGAGTAATCTCTTTTCACTAATATGAAAGGTTTCTCCTAGCATGCGCTAGCTAGTAAGAAAGAATAGAGAAAGCAATGAAACCAGAGGATTATGCATGGAATGAGTTTGAACGAACTGCCTATAAGACTAAAATGAATCACCTACCCAGTCCTTACAAAGTTGCCATTTGGGATGACTCTGAGAAAAGATTGGAGCTAGAACAAATACTGGATAGACTTCCTCAGAAAGAACTAGCTCTATGGGCATTAGAGAACTCGCAAGATTTCTTATCTTTAATTGATATCGGTGATGAAGGTGAGAAAAATAAAATAATTCGGCAAACTTATGAGGCTTTTGATGCACGATTGAGAAATGAGTTCTCACCTCATGAGTTGAGAAAAGCAGGTTTCGCAGCAAATCTCCTCTCTAAAAATGCCCAAAATCAAATCGCTAAGTACGCTGCCAGAGTCTTTGTACAAGCTATTTCAACAGCCCATATGAGAGGACACGCCATCGTTTCCGCGGATTATGCTATCAAAGTAAGGAATCTCCAAGAGGCAGACAAGCTAGAACTTGTAAGAAAAGAACGAGAAAAGCAGATCAGACTGGCTGAATCCTTTTTAGCTAATGTAATAGATAAACGGTGAAAGAAGGAATAAAATACCAATCCTAGAAATAGCATCTAGGATTTTACTATGCTAAAATGGATAGACAGTCTCAAAGAATTCTAGTCAATTAATCTTGAGAATAGCTATTTTTAAAGGGAGTAACATTCTATGAACGAGAAAACAAAAGCTTACCTAGCAGCCTTATCCTTTTCAGCCATCATTGGATTTTCTTTTTTATTTACAAAGATTGCTTTAGGCTATGCCAGTCCTCTTACAAACTTGGCACATCGCTATACAATCGCTGCTTTGGTATTGGTCATCCTTCATCAAACAAAACTTATCAATGTGAGTTTAAGTAGAAAAGATATTCTTTCTATTCTTCCTATGAGTCTTTTCTATCCACTTCTCTTTTTTATTTTCCAATCCTTTGCCTTACAGTATATATCGTCTTCTGAAGCGGGAATTTTACAAGCTCTTGTCCCTATTTTTACTCTCCTTTTAGCATCGGTTTTTCTCAAGGAAAAGACAAGTTTGCTTCAAAAGTTCTTTTTAATTTTATCCGTAGCAGGAGTAGTTTTCATCTTCCTTAGCAAAGGAGCGAACTTTAGCACGGAAACTGCTAGCTTGGGCTTTCTCTTGATGTTGGGATCTGTTCTTGCCAATGCGATAAACAATATTCTCAGCAAGGCTAAAGGAGGTCGCTATCGGGCCATGGATATGACAGTTGTTGTGATATTTGTTGGCTTCGTCACCTTTAATACGTTGAGTCTGACCTCTCACTATCTAGAGGGGAACATATTAGCTTACTTTGCGCCACTTGAACAGGTACCCTATCTGCTTTCCATCCTCTATTTGGGAATACTAGCTTCTATCGTGACTGGTAGTCTCTCTATCTATGCTATTGTTCGCCTCGGGGCATCAACCGTCAGTGTCTTTGGCAATCTTGGAACAGTTTTGACCATTCTAGCTGGGGCTCTTATCCTCCACGAACCAATTTATAGCTATCATGTGATAGGAGCAACTTTGATTATTGCTGGAATCTTAGGCATGAATCTGATGAGAAAAAAGTAAAGATTGCGTAGCAGTCTTTTTCTTTATCCAAATAATGCAGAAAATTCAAAATTTTTAATGAAATCAAGTTTAGAAAACGATGATTTTAATATAGCATGATAAAATAGATACAAAGAATGATATCAGGATAAAGAGGAGCGAATGTAGAAATGAAGCCAAATGATATTGCTGAAGCTATTGCTTTTTATAACAGAGAACCTGAGGTGTTGGAACGTCACCTTATAGCAGTCGTAGATTGTGATTTGGTTGTTTATCATCGTCCTGGAAACGCAAGTAAAGGGCATATTATTTTTTATCATGGAGCTTGTGGACGTAGTCAGATGTGGGCCCACCAGTATGATGCTTTTGATGGATTTGACCTTTACTTTGTCAATGTTAGAGGGCAGGGTGAATCACCTATGAAAGTTGGGCTACCCGACTTAGAAGGCGCTATTCAAGATGTAGATGCCATTCTGTCCTATTTCCAGCTAGATAAGGTGATATTGGTTGGTCATTCTTGGGGAGGAAATCCACTTCAAGAGTATACCTATCGCCATCCAGAAAGAGTCCTAGCCTTGGTCATGGTAGATAGTTGGGGACAGCATCGATACTTATCAGAGAAAGAAAGAGGTCGAATCAAATATAGTTCTCTTATGTACAAAACGATTCCTTGGAAGGTGATTGCTGATAAAAACTCAAAAATGTGTACTGATAACCCTATCACAAGAGAATTGGTCAAGACGGCAATTATAGAAACAGGGCGAGATGTTTTCTTGAACCTTGGAATCACAGGTTTCTTGGCAGTCCATGAGATAGAAGGATATAAAGGAAATCCTCCCATGCTATTAGTAAGAGGCGAAAACGATTTTCCCAAACACCTAAAAATAATCTATGATGGTATCATTGCTCTAAATCCCAATGCGCGTCAAGTAACGATTTCAGACAGCAAACACCAACCGATGAATGACCACCCTCAAGAGTTTAATCAGATAGTTGGTGATTTTTTTGAAGAAGTAGTAGCCTTGTAAGATAGAACCTATCCAACTTGTGAAAATCCCTGGAACGTGATAAAATAAAGGATAGAAATAGATACAGGAGACAAGATGAACTACTTTAATGTTGGAAAAATCGTCAATACGCAGGGTCTACAGGGTGAGATGCGAGTCTTGTCTGTGACGGATTTTGCCGAGGAACGATTTAAAAAGGGAGCAGAGCTGGCTTTATTTGATGAAAAAGATCAGTTTGTCCAAACAGTGACCATCGCAAGTCATCGTAAGCATAAGAACTTTGACATTATCAAATTCAAAGACATGTACCATATCAATGCGATTGAAAAGTATAAGGGTTATAGTCTCAAGGTCGCTGAGGAAGATTTGAATGATTTAGATGATGGTGAATTCTACTATTACGAGATTATCGGTTTGGATGTTTACGAGGGAGATAACTTGGTTGGAACCATCAAGGAAATCCTACAACCAGGAGCCAATGATGTCTGGGTGGTCAAGCGAAAAGGTAAGCGTGATTTGCTTTTACCTTACATTCCGCCAGTAGTTCTCAATGTTGATATTCCAAACAAGCGGGTTGAAGTGGAAATCTTAGAAGGGTTAGATGATGAAGATTGATATTTTAACCCTCTTTCCTGAGATGTTTTCTCCGCTGGAGCACTCGATTGTTGGAAAGGCTCGAGAAAAAGGGCTCTTGGATATCCAGTATCATAATTTCAGAGAATACGCTGAAAAGGCCCGTCATGTTGACGATGAGCCCTACGGAGGCGGTCAGGGGATGTTGCTCCGTGCCCAACCTATTTTCGATGCCTTTGATGCCATTGAAAAGAATAATCCCCGCGTCATTCTTCTCGATCCTGCTGGGAAACAGTTCGATCAAGCTTACGCTGAGGATTTGGCTCAAGAAGAGGAACTGATCTTTATCTGCGGTCACTACGAAGGGTATGACGAGCGCATCAAGACCTTGGTAACCGATGAAATTTCCCTAGGAGATTATGTACTGACTGGAGGAGAATTGGCAACCATGACCATGATTGATGCGACCGTGCGCTTGATACCAGAAGTGATTGGTAAGGAGTCTAGCCACCAAGATGATAGCTTTTCTTCAGGACTTCTCGAATATCCTCAGTACACTCGCCCTTATGACTATAGAGGCATGGTCGTGCCAGATGTGCTCATGAGTGGGCACCATGAAAAGATTCGCCAGTGGCGGCTCTATGAGAGTCTAAAGAAAACCTACGAGCGCAGACCTGACCTACTAGATAACTATCAACTAACAGCAGAGGAAGAAAAGATGCTGGCTGAAATCAAAGAAAACAAAGAATAAAGGAGAACCTTATGCAAGTAATCAAACGTAATGGAGAAATTGCTGAATTTGATCCAGATAAAATTTACCAAGCTGTCCTAAAAGCAGCTCAAACAGTTTATGTTTTGACTGATGACCTACGTCAAAACTTAGCTCAAGTTACTAAAAAAGTCGTTTTGGACTTGGAAGAAGCAAAAGTAGAACGTGCCACTATCAGCATGATCCAATCAATGGTAGAGCACCGCTTACTTGGAGCTGGTTACATTACCATTGCAGAACACTATATCTCTTATCGCTTGCAACGCGATTTGGAGAGAAGTGGTTATGGCGACCATATCGCAGTTCACCTTCATTTTGAACAAATCCGTTAAGAAAAAGAGTGGGATGCAAAGAACATCTCACTCTTTCTTAAATAGACTTTTCTGAGCTTTTTGTACAGTTGAGGGAACAAAACGAAGTCGTTTAATATCACTGATACGAATGATTCGAGTCACGTTTTTTGAAAAATTCTTGACGATGATTTGTTGGCGGTTAGCATCGTGTTTGATAATATCACCCGAAAAACTTGTCTCGGCAAGTATGACATGAACAGCCGTCTTTTTCTGGATGGCTTGTTCAATCATAGCAGTGAGGGAGTTGTCCTCGATTTGAGGATGATCATCATTCCCATTGAGAAAACCATGTAGTTTATCTAGAACTAGTTTGAATGTCTGTCTCATAGAATCCTCCCTTCTTATATATCCACATTATATAAAATTTTCTTAAAAACCACAAGATTTTTACGAATAGACTATAGAAAGCATATCACATAAAGGAGTTAAAATGGCAGAATTTACATTTGAGATCGAAGAACACTTGCTCACCTTGTCTGAAAATGACAAAGGATGGACAAAAGAACTAAATCGCGTTAGCTTTAATGGAGCACCAGCAAAGTTTGATATTCGTTCTTGGAGTCCTGACCATACTAAAATGGGCAAAGGAATCACGCTTTCCAATGAAGAATTTCAGGTAATGGTCGATGCCTTTAAAGGGGAACAATAAAAAGAATCTTGAGTGTAACTCAAGATTCTTTTTTAGGACACAATATAGTCACAGAGAGAAGTCTTAGACAATTGAATGAAAGTCTCTCTATACTCTTCAGGTGGTATTGGATTATCTTTACGAATCCAGACTTCAATGAAAGAGATTGCCATGGTCGTAATGATATAAGCGATGTCCTCTTTATTAAAATTATATTTCAGTTGGTAATTGACATTCTTTAGTACCCACTCTGAGTATATTCCACGCAGAAATTCCTTCCAACATGGGTCGACTTGTGTGGTATACAAGGTGTTAATAACTTTCCTTTTTTCGTATATGAGAGGAAGTATATGGTCTGCTAAAAAGCTGATAGGATCTCCATCATTGCTAGAGCAGTACTTATTAAAGACGTTAAAAATGTGCTGATTGGTCTCTTCGTGAATGTATTCGATAATATCTTCAAAGTTGTTAAAATGCTTTTGATAAATCGCTTGTCGTGAAATACCAGCTTCAGCAGCAATTTCAGTCATTGTAAAGGAACTACGCTGAGGATTATCCTTAGCTAGTGTGATGAGTGAATTAATAATTAAGTCACGAGTATTCTTTGGCATGATTTCACCTTTCTATTTATAATTATTTACAGTTATTTTTGAATGAAGAAACATCAAAATGTTCAAGTTAATATAAATAATCAATGAACATAAAATTTTCTGAATCTTTTAGGTAGCTCTATTGTATCACAAATAATTTATAAAATATAGCTCTATCAGTGAAAATGCGTTTTCTGAAAATTCCTATTACATCAGTATTTTTAGACAATTCTCACAATAATGCCGTATTATTTGAGGTATAAAAATAATATATCTAAATAATTGACACCGTGTAAATAAATAACTTGATAAATTAAAGGATTTTCATAAAAATACTTGATGATATGTAGTATAATAGTTCTGGTAAATTTTTTGCTATATTTCCTCTCTGACCTAAGAGTAGTGATGCTCCTGCTAGAGATTGAATTATTTTTTTGAATAGTACAAAACGTGTAGATATTTCCTCAAGCACATGTTACAGATAGTTTATTATGTAGCAAATTATGCGATTGAAAGGGGTGTTGCCTATTGGAGCGAGATGACACGTTGTTCAATCAATTTCAATCATTTAGAAAGGAAAGTCATGAGATTTAAAAAATTGTGGCTCTATATTTTAACGCCACTCTTAGTTCTATTTGGTTCTGCTGCTTTGACAAATACTGTTCAAGCGCAAGAACTTAAAAATGTCATTACCAAAGTTGGTATTTGGGAGACTGATAACGGTAAATTTGTAACTCCAGATGCAAAAGGAGTTTACAATCTAGCACCTCAAAATCAATCTTACGAAAACTACAAGTTTGCTACTGATTTTGATTTGAGCGCTTACGATGGTATGTTGAATGATGGTGATACCTTTACATTCACTATTCCAGCTCCATTGTCTGTTCGTGCTGAAACCTTTGAACTCAAAGATAAAGAGACTGATACTGCTGTAGGTGATGCAACAGTTGTTTCTAATGGTGACAACCAAGGTGGTAAAGTTACCATTACTTTGAAAAACCTTGCTGAATACCTTAAGAAAAAAGGTGGTACAGAAGTTCGAGGTGTTTCTGGTACTTTCTATGTAGCTTTCAGCTCTAAGAAAGAAACAGAAGAAGAATCAATTCAACTTGATAAGACTGAAACAAAAGATGATGTCAACTTCAAGATGAAGTTCAAAAAAGGTGGAGAAATTGACTATTCTCAAGGTATTGGTAAAACAAACATTAGTAAAGTTAATGGTACTATCAATAAAGAAAAATGGGAATCAGCCCTCCTTGGAAAATCAGGAGATTATATCCACAAGTGGAATCTTCGTGTAAACCCTAAACAAGCTGAGTACAACAAGATTGTAGTTCGCGACTGGGTTGGCAAAGACTATTCACCAATGCAAATCATCCCTGAATCAATCGTGGTTACTGCTGGTTACTACAACAAAGTTTATGCTTTAGTTGATGACGTAACTCTTGAAGCAGGAAAAGACTACGAAATCAAGTGGAATGATTCTTACACTGAGTTCACTATTACCTTTAACAATGCTAAAGCAATTCGTGCTACAAACGGTAAAGCAGCAGCATTCCGTATCTTATATAACACAACAGCGCCAGCTGATGGAACAAAAGTTCAAAATAATGCTGAAATTACAGCTGATGACCAAGTTCTTCCAGTGAGCGACGATCGTACTGAAACTGTTACAAAAGTTATCGGTAACTCAACAGTTACATCAGGTGGTACTATCCAGCTGAAAACTGGTTACCGTATCACGCTGTACAAAGTAGATGAAAAATCACTTGACCGTCTTGCAGGAGCTAAATTTAAAATCACTCCTCCAGAGGGTGCAACTACCGCACAAGAAGAAACAGTAACAACAGACGCTAGTGGTGTTGCCCAGTCTGCAATCTACACTGATGAGGACGTTAAGAAGGGTGAATTCACCATTACTGAGATTGAAGCTCCTAAAGGTTACCAATTGGATTCTACGCCAATCAAAGTAACTGTTGGCCAAGAAGGTGTTATCAAAACAATCTCAAACAAACGCAACAGCACAAAAGCTCAAATCCAAGCAATTAAAAAATTGACTGGTCGAGCTATGAAAGCTGGTGAGTTTGAATTTGACTTGTTCGATGACAAGACAAATAAAGTTGTTGAAACAGTAACAAATGATGCGGAAGGAAATATCAACTTTGCTGAATTGACATTTGACAAAGCTGGTACCTACAACTACCACATCGTTGAGAAAAAAGCGAACACAACTGAAAAAGGTGTTACTTATGATGCCAACCCTGTTGGAGTTACAGTTACAGTAACAGCAGATGCTGATGGTAAATTGACTGCAGCTGTCGCTTACGAGAACGATGATAAGACTTTTGAAAATACATACGCTCCTAAGAAAACTTCAGCTCCTATTGAAGTGACAAAAGTTCTTACCGGTCGTACCTTGAAAGCTGATGAGTTTGAGTTTATCTTGAAGAATGACGCAGATGGTTCAGAAGTTCAAAAAGTGAAGAACACTGCTGATGGCAAAGTGGCATTCGCTCCAATCGAATACACTAAAGCTGGTACTTACAAATACACTATCGTTGAAACAAATGCTGGACAAACTATTGACGGTGTAACATACGATAGTCTCGAAGTGAAAGTCACAGTAGAAGTTACAGACGATGGTGAGGGAAAACTTTCTGCCAACGTAACTTATCCAGCTGACAAAGAATTCAATAACAGCTACGGAGCTTCAAAAACTCCAGCTACTCTTGCAGTTAAGAAGACACTTACTGGTCGTGAGTTGAACGCTGATGAGTTTGAATTTACTTTGACAGACCAAGATGGTAATGTGAAAGAAACTGTTAAGAATGACAAAGATGGAAACGTTAAGTTCTCAGCCTTGTCATTTGATAAAGTTGGAACTTTCACTTACAAGATTGCTGAAAAAGCGGGTACTGCTACAGGTATCAAGTACGATACTAAAACCATCACAGCTACAGTAACTGTAGCGGATAACGGTAAAGGTGTCCTTGAAGCAACCGTTGCTTACGACGGGGAAAAAGTATTCGAGAACACTTACACTCCAGCCGGAGCTACAAGTGTAACTCTTGGAGCTAAGAAAGTTCTTGAAGGTAAAGACCTTGAAGCTGGTAAATACAGCTTTGAACTGAAGAAAGAAGACGGAACTGTTGTTGAAACAGTGACAAACTCCGCTGATGGAACAGTGACCTTCTCACCAATCTCATATGATGAGAGCCAAGTGGGAACTCACAAGTACACCATTTCTGAAGTTGCTGGAACTGAAACAGGAATCACTTACGATAAGACCGTTCAAGAAGTTGAAGTAACTGTTGAGAAAGTAAGCGCAACTGAATTGAAAGCAACAGCTTCAAAAGAAGCGAACGATCTTGTATTTACAAACACTTACACTCCAGCGAAAACTGAAGTTCCTGTGAAGAAAGTATGGAAGGACGAGAACAACCAAGATGGTAAACGTCCATCTTCTGTCACAGTTAAATTGCTTGCGGATGGTCAAGATACTGGTAAGACACTTGAGCTTAACGCCGCAAACAACTGGGCTGGAAGCTTCACAAACCTTGATGCTGATAAAGGCGGCACACCTATTAAGTACACAGTAGTAGAAGTAACTGTTGCTGGTTACACTTCAGAAGTTACTGGTGACGCTGCATCAGGATTCACCATCACAAATAGTTATTCACCAGAAACAGTTGATGTAAAAGCAACTAAGAACTGGGATGACGCGAATAACCAAGACGGCAAACGTCCAACTAAGATTACAATCAATCTTTTAGCAGACGGTCAGAAAGTTGATTCGAAAGAAGTTCAAGCAGCCGCAGACGGAACTTGGACTGTCGAATTCACGAAATTAGCAAAATATAAAGCTGGTAAAGAAATCAAATACACTGTAACAGAAGAAGCCGTAGCAGAATACGAATCAACTATTACAGACTTTACCATCACAAACAAATATGCTCCAAAAGCAATCGACTACAAGGTAACAAAAGTATGGAACGATGCGAACAACCAAGACGGCAAACGTCCTGAGTCCGTAACGGTTCAACTTTATAAAAAAGTAGGAGATGCAGATCCAGTAGCTGTTGAAGGTAAGAAATTGACCTTGACAGCTAGGGATAAGACAGACGCTAACACTTGGGTAGCATCCTTCACAAATCTTCCACAATACGAAGCTGGTAAAGAAATCACTTACTCNGATGCAGATCCAGTAGCTGTTGAAGGTAAGAAATTGACCTTGACAGCTAGGGATAAGACAGACGCTAACACTTGGGTAGCATCCTTCACAAATCTTCCACAATACGAAGCTGGTAAAGAAATCACTTACTCTATCAAGGAAGTAGACGTACCGGCTGGTTATGAATCCTCTGTAACTGGTCAGGTCGTGACAAACACTCACACACCAGAAACAGTCGTTCTTTCAGGAACTAAGGTTTGGAAAGATAACAACAACCAAGACGGCAAACGTGCAGATAAAGTGAAAGTTCAAATTCTTAACGGCGACAAAGTTGTTCAAGAAATTGAAGTTTCAGAAGCAACTGGCTGGAAGTTCGAATCAAAAGCACTTCCTAAGTATGAAAATGGTAAAGAAATCAAGTACACTGTCAAAGAAGTAGCTGTGAAAGAATATACCTCAACAGTTACTACGGACAAAGATGGTAAGTACACAGTTACCAATACACATGCTCCAGAGAAAACATCTGTAAAAGGTCATAAGATCTGGAAAGATGAAGAGAACAAAGACGGTATCCGTCCAGCATCTATCACAGTGAAACTTCTTGCCGATGGTCAAGACACTGGTAAGACTGCGGTAGCCTCAGAAGCAACTGGTTGGACTTATGAGTTCACAGACCTTGATCGTTATAAAGACGGTCAAGCAATCGAATACTCTGTAGTAGAAGTTCCAGTTGAAGGTTATTCATCTAAAGTAGAAGGCTTCAATATCACAAATACACACACTCCAGAAAAACCAACACCAGGTAAACCAAATGAACCAGGAAAACCAGGTCCAAAACCTCAACTTCCTAACACTGGTGAAAAAGCATCTAGCGCAGCAGTAGTTGCAGGACTTGCTTTGATGGCAGTGACTGGTGGATTGTACTTTGTAAGCCGTAAAAATAAATAATCTCTATATTAGAGTTGATTTTCAGTTAGTTCTTAGGAAGTAATTGGAAAGGAAATAGTCCAGAACAATGGTTCTGGACTATTTTTTTATCTTGAAAAATATGGAAGGCTTTTCAATCGTTCGAGTAGGGGACGACTAATGAAACTAATGGCAATAATCTTACCAAGGTCAGGGAGGATAAAGGGAAGGACACCGACAGCGAGTGCCTTATCGAATGGCATCCCGGCAAGGAAGTGGAGGCTGAGAATACCTCCGACAAAGACGAGGGAGTCACCCAAGAGGTTGGCTAGGAAAATGCGAATGTAGCCACTGTTTTGATGGATGAGATAAGATGTAAGTCCAGCATAGACAAGGTCGAACCAAAGATAGCCTGCACTTGGGCCGACTAAAACGTGAAATCCAGCTCCTCCCCCTGCAAAAACAGGTAAACCAATGGCACCCAGCAAGAGATAGAGAGCTACAGATAGAACAGCTTCTCTGGGTCTAAAAACAGTAGCAATCAGACCGATTGCAAAGTTTTGCAAAGTGAAAGGTACAGGACCGATAGGGAGACTGATTTGTGCCAATACGGCGATGAGAGCAGCGCCGATAGCAGGGATAGCATAGATATGAGCTTTTTTCAAAACTGTTAACCTCTTTTCAAAATTATAGTAACTATTATACTAATTCAGAAACAAAAGTCAACCTATTTTTTAATTAAGGGTAACATTTTTTGTAACAGCCGATTTTACATGTAAAAAGAGACCTCTTCAGGTCTCTTGCGATAATTAGCGCATGGTCACAAATTCTTCAGAAGCAGTTGGGTGGATAGCTACTGTAGCGTCAAAGTCTGCCTTGGTCGCTCCCATCTTGATAGCGACTGCAAATCCTTGAATCATCTCATCCACTCCGTATCCTAGTCCGTGAAGACCAACAACTTTTTCATCAGCACCAGCGGTGATGAGTTTGAAGCGTGATTCTTGACGATGGTTTGTAACAGCAGAGTACATAGATGCAAAACTTGACTTGTAGACTTTGATGTTATCTTGGCCGTATTCTTTGATAGCTTGATCCTCGGTTAAACCAACCGTTCCGATTGCTGGGTGTGAGAAGACAACAGTAGGGATAGTCGTGTAGTCCATCTTGGCATTTGTTTTCCCGTTGAAGAGGCGTTCAGATAAGGTACGTCCTGCCTTGATGGCTACTGGGGTCAGTTCCTTCTCACCAGTAACATCTCCAAGAGCATAGATGCCATCTACAACTGTATTTTGATATTCATCCACTTGGATAAATCCACGTTGGTTGAGTGTGACGCCAGCCTTTTCTAACTCCAGACCGTCTACATTTGGACGGCGACCGGTAGCCCAGATTACTTTGCTGGCAGTGTGACTAGAACCGTCTTCGAAATGAATGGTAATACCTTGCTCCGTTTCTTCGAGCTTGACGGGTACCTTGTGTGTGTGTAAAGGTAGACCTGTTTTTTCCATTTCATTGACAAGTCCTTCAACTATGTAGCTGTCAAAACCACGCAAGGGACGATCGCGACGGACAAACAAATCCGTTTTTACTCCTAGCGCGTGGAGAACACCTGCTAATTCAACGGCGATATAACCAGCTCCAAGAATCGCAACGGATTCAGGAAGTTGCTCCCAAGCAAAGACATCGTCTGAGCTACCACCGAGTTCAGCTCCAGGAATAGTTGGGATGCTTGGACGAGCGCCAGTCGCAATCACGATATGCTTGGCACGAATCAATTCACCATTGACGCTAACGGTGTGGGAATCAACAAAATGAGCACGACCTTCAATCAAATCAACACCGTTGCGCTTGAAACTTCCATCATAAGACGAGCGGGCACGATCGATGTAGGCTTCACGATTTTGACGAAGTTTTGCGAAATCAAATTGCACATCTGAACTTGTAAAACCATAGTCAGGGCCGTAGTGGTGGAAGCTTTCAGCGATTTGCGCTCCATACCACATGATTTTTTTAGGAACACAGCCGACATTGACGCAGGTTCCACCTAATTTTTTCTCTTCGATAACAGCAGCTTTAGCACCGTGTTCGCCAGCGCGGTTCATAGTGGCAATGCCGCCGCTTCCTCCACCGATGGCTATGATATCATATTCTCTCATAAAAAACTCCTTATAGCTTTGATAGTCATATTCTATCGTTTTTATTTTTTGAATGCAAAAATCTGCTACGATAAAAAAATTATAAAAACGCTTGCCAAATTCAAAAAGATATTGTATTATATATCTAGCACAATAATCCAATAAACGAATACCGAACGAAATAATGATCCTGAATTGTCATTGTTTCCATCTGAACTGTCATTGTTTGGGCTTGGTGTTTCTGATATAATGGTTTTTGTAAGGCAAAAGATTAAAGGAGTTTAAATATGAAAAGAAATAAGAAGGCAAAAAAATGGCAATTATACACAGCGATTGGTGTTGCCAGTGCTATTGTTATCGGTGCTGCGGGGATTTTGATTTTTAGACAACCTTCCCAGTCAGCAATCAAGGAGGAAACCTCTCATATCGTTACTGCTAAGGAAGGTTCTGTTGCTTCATCGGTTCTCTTGTCAGGTACGGTTACAGCAAAAAATGAACAATACGTTTATTTTGATGCTAGTAAGGGAGATTTAGATGAAATTCTCGTTTCGGTTGGAGACAAGGTCGAAGAAGGGCAAGCTTTGGTCAAATACAGCAGTGCAGATGCTCAAGCTGCCTATGATGCAGCCGATCGTGCAGTTGCAAAGGCAGACCGTCATATTGAGGAGTTAAACAAAGCTCGTGAGAATGCATCAGCTGCACCAGCTTCTCCACAAGTTCCAGCAGAAGCTGGACTCCCAGAACAAGCGCAAGCAGCGACTTCTTCCGTATCCTCTATCGACTCTCAAATCAGTGATGCCAAGGATAACCGTGCAGATGCTGTTGCCCAACTCAACAAGGCTCAAGCTCAGCTAGATGCTGCAACAGTCCTCAGTACACTAGAAGGGACTGTAGTTGAAGTTAATCGTAATGTTTCCAAATCGCCAACAGGTAATAGCCAAGTGGTAGTACATGTCGTAAGTAATGAAAACTTGCAGGTCAAAGGGGAGTTGTCTGAATACAACCTTGCCAACCTCTCTGTAGGGCAAGAAGTTACCTTTACTTCTAAAGTGTATCAAGATAAGAGTTGGACTGGTAAGATTAGCTATATTTCTGATTATCCTAAAAACAATGGAGAAGCAGCAAATGCAGCCCTTGGAGGAAATACTGGCTCTAAGTACCCTTATACTGTTGATGTGACCAGCGATATCGGTGAGTTGAAACAAGGCTTCTCTGTCAGTGTGGAAGTCAAAAACAAGAGTAAAGCCATCCTTGTTCCTTTGGCAAGTGTTGTTACCGAAAATGACAAAAACTATGTCTGGCTCGTTGACGACCAGAAAAAAGCCAAGAAAGTGGAAGTTACTTTGGGGAATGCGGATGCAGACAACCAAGAAATTACTTCAGGTTTGACAGACGGAGCCAAGGTCATCAGTAATCCAACATCTTCCTTGGAAGAAGGAAAAGAGGTGAAGGCTGATGAAGAAACTAATTAGTCTCAAAAATATCTGTAGGAGTTATCGAAATGGTGACCAAGAACTGCAGGTCCTTAAAAATATCAATCTAGAAGTTCATGAAGGTGAGTTTGTTGCCATTATGGGACCTTCTGGTTCTGGTAAGTCTACGTTGATGAATACCATCGGAATGTTGGATACACCAACTAGTGGAGAGTACTATCTTGAAGGTCAAGAAGTGGCAGGTCTTGGAGAGAAACAATTGGCCAAGGTCCGCAACCAGCAAATCGGCTTTGTCTTTCAGCAGTTCTTTCTCTTGTCCAAGCTTAATGCTCTTCAAAATGTCGAATTGCCCTTGATTTACGCTGGTGTTTCGGCTTCAAAACGTCGGAAATTGGCTGAGGAATTTCTGGAAAAGGTTGAACTGACGGAGCGCAGTCATCATTTGCCTTCCGAGTTATCAGGTGGTCAAAAGCAACGTGTAGCGATTGCGCGTGCTTTGGTAAATAATCCTTCTATCATCCTAGCAGACGAACCCACAGGAGCCTTGGATACCAAGACAGGAAATCAAATCATGCAGCTGTTGGTGGAGTTAAACAAGGAAGGGAAAACCATTATCATGGTCACGCACGAGCCTGAGATTGCGGCCTATGCCAAACGCCAAATTGTCATTCGTGATGGGATCATCTCGTCCGACAGTGCCCTAGAAAAGGAGGAAAACTAGATGCAGAATCTGAAATTTGCCTTTTCATCCATCATGGCCCACAAGATGCGTTCCTTCCTCACCATGATTGGGATTATCATCGGAGTTTCGTCTGTCGTCGTCATCATGGCACTGGGAGACTCCATGTCTCGTCAGGTCAATAAAAACATGACCAAATCACAGAAGGATATCCATGTCTTTTTCTCCCCTATCAAAAGCAAGGACGGCTCCTTCACGCAGAAACAATCCGCTTTGACAGTCAGTGGGAAAGAAGAGGATGTTCATGTTGAACCACCAAAACCACTAGAATCCTGGGTCAAGGAGGCTGCTAAACTTAAAGGAGTAGACAGCTACTATGTCACCAACTCGACCAACGTCACCCTATCTTATAAGGATAAGAAAGTTGAACGAGCGACTCTGACAGGCGGAAATAGCACCTACATGAACGCAGTTGAAAATGAAATCGTTGCGGGTAGAAGTCTAAGACCGCAAGACTACAAGGAATTTGCCAGTGTGATTTTGCTGGACGAAGAACTAGCCAAGAGTTTGTTTGATAGTCCAGAAGCTGCGGTTAATCAAATCATCTCTGTTAATGAATTTAGTTACCGTGTGATTGGTGTTTATACTAGTAATGAAGCTAAAACTGCTAAATCCTTTGGGATTGGTGGTCTTCCAATTACGACCAATATTTCTCTCGCAGCCAATTTTAATACTGATGAAATCTCGAACATCGTCTTTCGTGTCAATGATACTAGTCTAACGCAGACCTTGGGACCAGAGTTGGCTCGAAAATTGACTGAGATTGCTGGTCTTCAGCAAGGGGAGTACCAAGTTGCGGATGCAACTGCCGCCTTCCAAGAGGTACAACAACTATTTGGTTTTATGACAACGATCATCAGTGCCATCGCAGGAATCTCTCTCTTTGTCGGGGGAACTGGTGTCATGAATATAATGCTGGTTTCGGTCACAGAACGCACGCGGGAGATTGGTCTACGAAAAGCTCTCGGAGCTACTCGGGCTAATATCTTGGTACAGTTTTTGATTGAATCCATGATCTTAACTTTGCTAGGTGGTGTCATCGGTCTTGGGATTGCTGCTGGAATGACCATGTTAGCTGGAGTATTGCTTCAAAACATGATTGCAGGTATCGAAGTTGGGGTTTCCCTCCCAATCGCTCTCTTTAGCTTGGCTGTGTCAGCCAGCGTTGGGATGATTTTTGGAGTCTTGCCAGCCAATAAAGCGTCTAAGCTTGATCCAATCGAAGCACTTCGTTATGAATAAGATATAGAACAGAAAAAAACAAGATGGACATTTATCTGTCTTGTTTTTGTATGGATTTTCCTATCGAAAATCACTAAAAATATGATATAATGAAGTGTTAGAAAATCAGGTTTCATTTGCCTGGAAAGGAAAAATTATGTCTGAAAAGAATTTTTATATTACAACACCGATTTACTATCCATCTGGTAAACTTCATATCGGTTCTGCCTACACAACCATCGCTTGTGATGTCCTAGCTCGCTACAAACGCCTTATGGGCTTCGATGTCTTTTATCTGACAGGTCTTGACGAGCATGGTCAGAAAATCCAGCAAAAAGCGGAAGAAGCTGGCATCACACCACAAGCCTATGTTGACGGCATGGCAGTTGGTGTCAAAGAACTCTGGAAATTACTAGATATCTCATACGATAAATTTATCCGTACAACTGATGACTATCATGAAAAAGTAGTGGCTCAGGTCTTTGAACGCTTGCTTGCTCAAGATGATATCTACTTGGGTGAATACTCTGGTTGGTATTCAGTTTCAGATGAGGAATTCTTTACAGAAAGTCAGCTTGCTGAAGTTTTTCGTGATGAAGCTGGAAATGTGACAGGCGGTATTGCTCCATCAGGTCACGAAGTGGAATGGGTTTCTGAAGAGTCTTACTTCCTTCGCCTCAGCAAATACCAAGATTGTTTGGTAGAATTTTTCAAATCGCACCCTGACTTCATCACTCCAGATGGTCGTCTTAATGAAATGTTGCGTAACTTCATCGAGCCAGGTTTGGAAGACTTAGCGGTTTCTCGTACAACCTTTACCTGGGGTGTGCCAGTCCCTTCCAATCCAAAACACGTTGTCTACGTTTGGATTGATGCCCTTCTTAACTATGCGACTGCTCTTGGTTACGGTCAAGAGGATCATGCTAACTATGATAAATTCTGGAATGGAACAGTCTTCCACATGGTCGGAAAAGACATTCTTCGTTTCCACTCCATCTACTGGCCAATCCTTCTCATGATGTTGGATATGAAATTGCCTGACCGCTTGATTGCCCACGGTTGGTTCGTCATGAAAGACGGCAAGATGTCTAAGTCTAAAGGGAATGTCGTTTACCCTGAAATGTTGGTAGAGCGTTATGGACTGGATCCACTTCGTTACTACCTCATGCGTAGCCTTCCAGTCGGTTCAGATGGAACCTTCACTCCAGAAGACTATGTCGGCCGTATCAACTATGAATTGGCCAATGACCTTGGAAACCTCCTTAACCGTACGGTTTCTATGATTAACAAGTATTTTGATGGGCAAATCCCTGCCTATGTAGAGGGTGTAACAGAGTTTGATAATGCTCTTGCTGAGGTTGCAGAACAATCAATCGCAGGCTACCATACACACATGGAAGCCGTTGATTACCCACGTGCCCTTGAAGCAGTCTGGACCCTTATCTCTCGCACTAACAAATACATCGATGAGACAGCCCCATGGGTCTTGGCTAAGGATGAAGAGCACCGTGACCAATTGGCAAGTGTCATGAGCCACTTGGCAGCCAGCCTTCGTGTCGTAGCTCACATGATTGAGCCATTTATGATGGGAACTAGTCGCGCTGTATTGGCACAACTTGGTCTAGCAGAAGTTTCTAGCCTAGAAAACTTGAGCTTGGCAGATTTCCCTGCAGGTGTGACTGTTGTTGCCAAAGGAACACCAATCTTCCCACGTCTCGACATGGAAGAAGAGATTGCCTATATCAAGGAACAAATGGAAGGCAACAAACCAGCCGTCGAAAAAGAATGGAATCCAGATGAAGTTGAACTCAAACTCAACAAGGATGAAATCAAGTTTGAAGACTTTGATAAGGTCGAGATCCGTGTCGCAGAAGTCAAAGAAGTGTCTAAAGTTGAAGGTTCTGACAAGTTGCTTCAATTCCGACTAGATGCTGGTGATGGTCAAGACCGTCAAATCCTCTCAGGAATTGCAAAATACTACCCAAACGAACAAGAATTGGTCGGCAAGAAAGTCCAAATCGTTGCCAACCTCAAACCACGCAAGATGATGAAAAAATATGTCAGTCAAGGAATGATCCTCTCAGCTGAACATGATGGCAAATTAACCCTTCTAACAGTTGATCCAGCTGTACCAAACGGAAGTGTGATTGGGTAAAAATCTAGAAAATATTCTATAAAAAAAGGAGTCGCTTATGAAAATTATTTCAGTGTTTAATAACAAAGGTGGAGTTGGCAAGTCTACCTTATCCTATCATCTGGGAAAAGCATTAGGAACTTTAAGTAAGAAAGTGCTTTTCGTTGATTTAGATCCCCAATGTAACTTAACAATAAATGCTATTAGGGAGTCAGAATTAGAGAAAATTTGGAGTGAAGAAGATGATTTTATCGATGATTATGAGGGGGCTCTTAACCGTGATGATAAAAAAATTACAGAACTTATGTCTAATCCAAGATCTATTCATTTTTTATTAAAACCTGTTGAAGACGGCTTGAATGATGTTGAGGAATTATCACCAGCGATTAATTTGTCTGAGAATGTTTATCTAGTTCCAGGTAGATTATCATTGCATAAATTTGAAAATAGGGTATCAGAAAGATGGAGTGGGTTGTATCAAAATGATAATTTAAGTATTAGAACAGTAACAAGTATCAGGAATATCTGTCAGAGATATGCTGAAAAATATGATATAGACTACGTGATTGTTGATACGTCACCCAGTTTAGGAATTTTAAATAAAACTATCATATCTACAGTTGATGGTTTCATTATTCCTGCTCAACCTGATATGTTTAGTTTATATGGTATAAGAAATATAGGAACTTCTTTAGAGTCTTGGGGACGAGAATTTGGTATAATTTACAGCCTAATTTCAAAAGATAAGCGTATTAAATTCCCTGATAAATCAGTGCAATTCTTGGGTTATACTCTGTATAATGCAAAAAAATATGATGGTAAAAATGAATATGGGTTAGCTGATGCACACTTTAGTTATGCTAAAAGGATCCCCAGTGTAATTGAAAGGTATATAAATTCTGATAATAAAATCAATTATAAAGAAATAAATAATCCTATTGCAAATAATGCTGTTGTACACTCGCATAATACATTTCCATCTGTTGCGCAGGCGTTAAAATGTGCAATGTGGGAGGTTCCAGACACATTTCAATCATTAAAGGATACGGAGTATCTTAAAGATCAAAATATAGAGACTTTTAATACAGGAAATAATAGCAAATATAAAGCAACTTTATCTGCTTATCAGACTTTTGCAAAAGATTTAATGGAGCGAATTGAGGTTTTATGATGAACGATTTAGATGCTAGAATCAATGAAATTGTAGAACACTATTCTAACGACAAGACTTTAAAATTTAAGCAAGAAATGATTATAGAAAATGTGCAGAAGTCGTTTGAAAAGAATCCTGCATTCAATGTAAACGGGCATAGTGTTATTCATTCTATCCGTTCTAGAATAAAAGATCCAGAGCATTTACGAGATAAATTGAAAAGAAAATCCTCATCGAATCGAGAGATTACAGTAGACAACTATTTAACAGAAATTACTGACCTTGTAGGTGTTCGAGTGTTATTTTTATTTCAAAATCAGTTTAAAATTATACATGAAGGGATTTTAGAATGGATTAAAAATAATGGATGGAAATTAGTAGAAGAGCCTAAAGCCTATACATGGGATCCTGAAATGGAGAAAATTTATGAGTCTATGAATATCAATCATGAGATGAAGGATAGTCACTACACTAGCGTTCATTATGTTATAAAACCTGATAATGACTATAATGATGTTTGTTGCGAAATACAAATTAGAACATTATTTGAAGAAGTTTGGGGAGAAATGGACCATACTATTAATTATCCTTACAAAACGGAAAGTGTTGCTTGTCAAGAACAACTTAAAGTCATGGCGAAACTAGTTAGTTCAGGAACTAGATTATGTGATTCAATATTTAGGAGCTATGAAGAGCATCAAAACACCCATACTCAAATAGGAGAATAAAAATAAGATTTGAATATTGAAGTCATTACGAAAGATGATTATGTGACTTTAGCAGGAGTCTGAAGAAACGGAGAAGGTATAGGGGAAATTATAACTGTAGATGGAGAAACGAACAGAAATGAGAGTATCTCACCAAATTCGATTTCCAATTCTAAGTTTTCAACACTCAACATTCGGTCAGGGAATTCGGTGCTATGATTGCTTTATTTAAAATTGGCTTTAGAAATCCGTATGGTGTTCAATCTGATAGTAGTAGACCGAGATTAGTTTTTGGGCAGAATATCGGAAATGTTTCTGCTGAACAATACTATTATAAACAGTAGGAAAAATCATAATCACCCGTCTAACGGGTGGTTTGCACCAGGGCTATAAGCCCAGATCATCAGCCAGCGCCTAAAGGCGCTGGCTTTCACGTTGTTC
>NZ_JBFNFF010000020.1:0-498 GCF_040888325.1 Streptococcus jiangnanensis
ATGTCAAGATTGAAACCCAGTGGGAGAATTGGTGACAGGCCACGCAGACTTTACCCACCAGTCCATCACTATGGCTACTCATCTTAATCCTAATCAAGTCCAGTTAACTGATATCTATGGCGGTAGAGAGCATGTCAAGGACCTTTCAGGCTGGGAGGAAGACACGACATTTAATGCAAATGATATGAAACCAAGCATCGGCGAGGATGATTACAAGGCTGATTTGGACTCGGTCAATCTTATCGGCCGTATGCAAAAGGGGAATCCTATGACCAAGCCATATCTTCTTACTATGCTGATCTTCAAAAAGATTCCTCTCAGAGAGAAAGAGAATTCTTAAAAAATAAAGATTGGAAGCATGTCAGAAGTACTATTTATGCTAGTATCCTCCCATTAGAGATTATGGAAAAAGGTGAAGATACCATTAAAGCATATATTGAAAGTAACTATTCAGGTGTATCCAAGTTTTTAAACCGCTTGGAAGCCGTGGCGGACTAG